>DATLQY010000269.1:0-9561 GCA_035534975.1 Pirellulales bacterium | reverse complement strand
GGTTCAGCCATATCGCGTCGCGCTTCTGGTGCGCTTCGAGAATCCCGTAAAGACTCGCCTCCTGGAACGGCGGCCCACCCGAAAGCAGGTAGTAAAGGGTACACCCAAGGCTGTAAATGTCTGCTCGGATGTCGGCCTGTTGAGCATTGAGTGTCTGCTCCGGCGACATGTAGTCGGGCGTGCCGAGCATCTGGCCGCTCTTCGTCAAGGAGGTCCCGGCGCTTTTCTCGCTTGTGGCCTTCGACAGCCCGAAATCGAGGATCTTGATCACGTGCTTCTTGCCCTCGACAGTCAGCATCAGGTTGTTCGGCTTGATGTCGCGGTGGACCATGCCTTTTTCATACGCGTGCTGCAAACCAAGGGCGACTTGGTGAGTGTAGAAGGCGGCATTCGCCACCGGCAACTGCCCGCGCGCTTTGACGACCTGCGAAAGATCCTGGCCGCGCACATACTCCATCGCGAAGACCAACAGGTCGCCGGGTTGGAGCACGCTATACGCGGCCACGATATTGGGGTGCGATAGCTTGGCGGCGGACCGGATCTCTTGTTGGAAGCGTTCCAGCGCGCCTGGCCGGTCGAGAAGTGCCTTGCTGACGACTTTGAGGACCTCGAGCCGGTCCATCATCCGATTGCGGGCCAGGTAGACGACGCCCATTCCGCCACGGCCCAGTTCTTTGATCAACTCGTAATCGCGATGATTTGCCAGTTCTGTTGGGACGGCGTCGTTGGACGACGCGGGATTCCGTCCCAGCGCATGGCCGTCCCACGCTTCAGTCGGTTTTGGGTGTGCAGGGGGGGCTATGCCAGAATTGTCGCGCTTGGCGATCCTGCCGGCGCGCAAGCGGTCGACGAAACTATCGCCCGACAGGTTGGCAACCCGCTGCTGGCAGTCGGAACAGGTTTCAAGGTGTAGGCTGACAGATACCGCGCTGGCGGCATCGAGCTTACCGAGGCCGAATTCGGCCAAAACCGTTTCTGGCGGGCACATCCCGTTTTTGGCGCCCATCGGCGTTTCCCATGCAGTAGAACGGAATTCATTCCGTCCGCGTCGTCGGAAGCGCGGCAATGGAGGCAAACGGAACATATCCCGTGAGTACGTTCCTCATCCAAGAGCAGTCCGAAGCCAAGGCTGACCTGTGGCCGCTGGCAGTATAAACGCGCCTCATTCGCGGAACAAACAGATGGGTTGCCAGTCAGTGCCCTGCGGCCGAGTTCCGCCTCATTGCGATCGGCGCGAGTATTGCCTGGCGATGGACGCGTCGCACCAGGATCGGTTCGAGGGGCGTCGTGAGCGCGCGGTGCTGACGTGATCGTCGACAACGCGATGAAGCCCAGGTATGCCCAGTTTTTCGAGGAGCAAACGACGATGCCGGGCATGACGACGTGCCGAGCCGCAGAAGCCGGTGGCTACGTCATGGCTTCGGCTTTTCTAGAACCTTGAGAAGCGGCGCGACGTCGGCGCCCATGGCAGCGGCTTGCTCCAACTGCCGCCGCGCTTCTTGATCGTCCCCGTTGGGATCGGCCAACAGGAACGCGCCAATGACGGCCGGCGTCTGCTTGTGAGCCTTGTCGAGCGAACGTTGAGCCAATATCACCGCCAGCGGCGTGGGGATCTCGTGGAGTGCGTACTCTTTGTTCCGCCCCGGTTTGCGCATGATGAGCAAGTCGGCGCGGCCCTCGACGACGCTCCAGACGGTGCTGTTGACCGTGAATTCCTCGGCCACTTTCAGCGTGGGCAACGTTTCGCCGACGGCCTTCCAGAAAAGCTCGATGTATTTCTGCAGGAGCTCCACTTGTACCACTTCGGCTTCCAACTCGGGCGTCGCGTCAACGACCGCCTGGTCGAGCTGCTGCTGCGCCGCTTCAAGATCGCGCTTGCCAAGCGCGGCGCGGGCCGCCGCCAACGCCTTTTTCGCCCTTTTCACGGCAGCCTCTTCCTTTGGCGTCACCTCGGGCGCGGTGGGCGGCTCGCCAGGTTCCGGCTTGGCGGGCATTTCGGGATTCGTCGGATCGGGTTTTGCCGGCTCGGGGTCGGTTGATCTGGACTTTGCCGGGTCGGACGTTTTGGGACCGGCCACTGCGAGATCGGGTACTTCAGGGTCCGACATGCCGGGCCCTGCTTTGCTCGCCGGATCGGGTTGCTCAATCTTATCTGCATCGACATGTGTTGACCAAGGTTGGCCGCTCAGCGGCGGCTTGCTTGGCTGGTCAGGCTCCGTTCGATCCCCGGGTTCCCGTTGCCGGATCGGTTTTGTCGCCGATGCCGGCGAGTTGCCGCCGTCCTTCTTCGGCCCTTCTTGGGAAGCGTCTTTCGTACTCGAATTCTCCGCGACAGGCCCCAAGTCCGATTTCACGGCGTAAATGCCACCAGCGACGATCAGCACTCCCGCCACCAAGGCGCCCCCGACGATTGGGGCCGGCGACGACTGCCGGCGAAAACGAGTCCTCGCCGCAACCGAGTCCGCCGGCGCGCTTACCGCGGGTGCGTAGGGCTCCTGGTCGGCGACCGCCACGGCTGACATTCCGGTGTGGTACTCTTGCCCTGGGCCGTAGACCTGCCCTGAGCTGTACGCCTGCGCCGCCTGGGCGTACAAAATCGGCGCCGGCGCCGCCATGGGAATGGTGGCCATCGGGATCCCATAGGGCGCGCTTGCGATGGGCAGTGCCGAGGGGCCTTGTCCACCGTAGTAGGGAGCTGCCGCCGTCGGAATTGCTTGCCCGTAAGGCTGTTGGTAGCCATAAATCGGCGCTGGTTGATGGGCCGGCGGCAACGGTTGGTTGGGAGGCGGCAACGGCTGGTTCATCGGTGCAACCGTCTGCGGTTCGCTCGCTGGTTCCTCCATGACGGGAATCGCCGACGTCGCGCCCGGTGCAAAGGACGAGGCCAGTGTCGGATCGGCCGCCGGCGGCAGCCAATCGTCGCTCGCGACCAAATCGTCACTCGCGACCGAGCCGGTGAGTTTGGGCGAGGCGCCAGCGGAAGCAGCGGGTCGCGGCGCGGATTGCTTTCCAGCAGCCAATTTGGCGTCGTAGATGCGCTTGGTGGTCGGCGTCAGCAGTTCGACCTTGGCGGTAGCCAACTCCGAAAGGATGCGCTGCGCCGTCGACGCGTGTTCCCCCGACAGATAGGCACTTAGCCGTGACACCTGGCGCCGGAACGCCTCGGCCACCTCGGTCGGATCAGCCCGCAACAGCCGCAACCCCAACAGCTCGTAATGGTTGGGCGGCTGCGCGTCGGACATCACACCGAGCCAGGCGCGATACGGGTTGAACGCTTCCATCACAGCACGCCTCCCGGCCCAAATGACGGTCCCCAAGCCATAAAGTCATCAACAATCATTGATCTTACCGGAAGCGCTTCGCCGGGATAGGTCGTATCGTAGGAAAAATTCGCTCGACGCATGCGGTACGGCTCGTCTTCGCGCCCGACACAGATTACATAGGGATGTTCCGCCGCCTGATGGGCGGCATGAAACACGACCACCGGGCGAGTGCCGGAGGCCACGACCACCCCATCCGCAAAGCCAACCCACTGACCTTCGTGTCGGGCGAGGAGTTGGTCGCGTACGGCCCAGTACGCCGCCTCGTTCTTTCGCCAGTCGGGATGGATTTGATGAGCGATTTCGGGGGGCAATCCGTCAGCCAGACTTTTCATTGATCGCCTCAGGTGCATCTCTGGGACGATTGTCATTCTACAGCCATTTGCTGCGTCAGTCGAGCACCGCCGCCTCCCGCCCGTCCTTTCCAAAAGGCGTCACGCCGATTGTTCCAACTGGCTGACCTGGTTGAGCTTGTTGTAGAGCGTCTTGAGGCTGATCCCCAGCTCCTCGGCGGCCTTGGGCTTGTTGCCGGCGTGGCGGTCGAGCGATTGTTGGATGGCTTGAAGTTCGACCTCGCGCAGCGACTGCGGGGCGAACGTCCTGAAGTGCGGACCGCGCAGGCGGCGGTTGGCGAACTTGCTGGGCAGGTGGGCGGCGGTGATCGGGCCGGAGTCGCAGAGAATGGCCGCGTGCTCCACGACGTTGGCCAGCTCGCGAACGTTGCCCGGCCAGACGTGCTGCTGCAAGGCCGCGATCGCGTCGTCGCTCAAGAGCTCGTCGCCGGGCCGCGCGTTGGGCCGGAACCGCCGCAGCAAATGGCGGGCGAGCTGCGAAACGTCGGCGATCCGGTCGCGCAAAGGGGGGAGATGGATCTCGAAGGTGTTGATGCGAAACATCAGGTCTTCGCGGAAGTCCCCCTCGGCCACCATTTCGTCGAGGTCGCGGTGCGTGGCGCAGACCACGCGCACGTCGACCGTGAACGATTCGTTGTCGCCGACACGGCGGATTTCGCCGCTTTCGAGCACGCGCAGCAACTTGGCTTGCAACGACTTGGGCAGCTCGCCGATCTCGTCGAGGAAAATCGTTCCGCCGTTGGCCACCTCGAACAGGCCCACGCGGTGCTCGTCGGCGCCGGTGAACGCTCCCCTGCGGTGTCCGAACAGTTCGCTTTCGATCAGGCTCTCGGGCAGCGCGCCGCAATTGATGGCCACGAAGGGCATCTCCGCCCGCACGCTCTGGTCATGCACGGCGCGGGCAACCAGTTCCTTGCCGGTGCCCGTCTCGCCCAGCACGAGCACGGTCGAGTTCGTGGGGGCCACCTTGCCGATCAACGTGCGGACCTGGTCCATGCCCGGCGAATCGCCGATGAGCTGAGAGCCCCCTTCGATCCGTTCGAGCCGCCGTTTGATCGCGCGGTACTTGTTCGTCAATTCGCGTTTTTCCGCCACCCGCTCCAGGAGCGATTCGATTTCGGCCAGCTTGCAGGGCTTGGTCAGGTAGTCGAACGCGCCTTGCCGCAGCGCGGCGACGGCCGATTCCAGCGACGACTTGCCGGTGAGCACCACCGCTTCGGTGTCGGGTGAAAGCTCCTTGGCCTTGGCGATGACCTGGATGCCGGAGAGCTTGGGCATGTCGAGGTCGACCAGGATGCAGTCGTACGTGTTGCGCTCGAGGGCCGCCACCGCGACGGCGCCGTCGGGACAGACCGTGACTTCGTGCCCCAGGCGGGGCAATTCGTGGCTCATCAACTCCTGCAGCGAGCGCTCGTCGTCGGCGAACAGCAGTTTCAGGCGTTTGTGCGGCTTGGTCGCGAGGATTGGCATCAGTTGTACACCAGGGCCGAATTCATTTTCTCGACGGCCCGACTGCGCACCAGCGGCAGGCGGACGTGAAAGGTCGCGCCCCGGTTGGGGCCGTCGCTCTCCACGGTGATCGTTCCCCCGTGGTCGGCGATGATACGGTACGTGATCGAGAGTCCCAGGCCGGTTCCCTGTCCGCTGCGGCGGCGGGTGAAGAACGGCTCGAAGAGGTGCTCCAAGACTTCGCCGGTCATGCCGCAGCCGTCGTCGCGGACGGTCATCTCGGCCTCGTCGCCTACGTCACCCAGGTCGACGGTCACCTTGCCGCCCGCTTCGACGCTGTCAAGCCCGTTGGTCAAAAGGTTGAGCGCGACTTGTTTGATTTCCTGCGGATTCACCGAAACCCATACCGGCCGGCCCGGCAGGAGACGAATCTCCTTCTCTTGGTACTTGCCCATGTGGCCCAGCATGTCGATGACCCCCTCGACGAGCTCGCGCAGCTCGGTCGACTGCCGCTTGACGTCGCCCATCCGCGAAAAATCGAGGAGTTTTTCGGTGATCCCTTTGCAGCGGAAGGCCTCGTTCTGAATCATGCGCAGGTAGTCGAAAATGATTTTCTGTTCGGGGCCGTCGGCGGTGAGCGCGTCGCGCATTCGTCCCTCGAGCGACTCGGCGCACATGGCGATCGAGGCCAGCGGGTTGTTGATCTCGTGGGCCACGCCCGCGGCCAGAAAACCGACGCTGGCCAACTGTTCGCCGCGGACCACCTGCTTGGTGCGCTCGCGCACCTGGTGGTCGAGGTCATCGCGGATGGCCTGGAACCGTGAAGTCATGTCGTTCATTGCGCCGGCAAGCTCCGACATTTCGTCGTTCGTCTCGAGGCGGATGCGGTAATCGAAGTTGCCCGCCGCCACGCGGCGCGAGCCGTCGACGAGCACCCGTAGCGGCCCAAAGACCCACCGCAGGCTGAGCCGCAGGAACACGGCGAAGATCGCGATCGTCGAGATGCTGGTGGCCCAGGTCAGGCCGAGCAGCGTTTTGTACTCCCGCTTGGCTTCGGCGCTGAAATCCTGGATGCTGCGATAGAGGTGCATGGGTAGCAAGGCCGTCAGCTTCTGCAGATCGTTCAACTCGGTATTGAGATTGCTCCGCAAGTCCGTGTCGAGGAAGGCCCAATCGGCGTCGCGATCGGCGTTCTTCTTGATCCGCGCCAGTTGCGCCTCGATCTCGTCGACCGTGTTCCATTCCTCGGCGTTATCGCTGATGCCTCCGCGGTCGGGGTTCTCGGCGAGTTGCCGCCGATAATCGTTAAACGTTCCTTTGACCCGATCGAACTGAACGTTGAATTCGGTCTTGGCCCAGTGTCTCCGCGCCGTCGGACCCTGTCCGCCGGATTGCGAATTACCCAACGACGTCGGCACGTCGTCGTCGGCCAGCGCCACGCGCAGGTCGGTCACGCTCTGGTTCAGGTCGTTCGCTTTGGGCAGCTCGAGCACCCGCCGGCTCAGGCTGCGCACCAGGCTGCGGTAGGCGTAAAGGCCGTAGATTGCGCTCCAGCTCAACGTGATTACGATCCCCAGCAAGAGACCTAGGCCGATGCGCAACTTGACTCGAATTGGCCACTTGGAGAGCAAAGGGCGACCTCCTTGTCGCGATTACGCTCAGCGAACCGTGTGAACAGCGATATCGAGAGGGCCGGGAGTGTACCCGTAACTCGCCTGGCGGGGCAATACGTCTCGTTTGTCCCTTGTCATTGGTCATTGGTCATTCGTTGGTCATTCGTCATTGGTCATTCGTCATTGGTCTTTGGTCAGGGATACCGCTCAACTTCCGTTTTCCGACCTCCGTTTTCCGATTTCCGACTTCATCCTTCATCCTTCATCCACCATCCCCCCTATCCCCTCATCATCCCCACATCCCCCTTCTTTCAGCGCCTGGACTCCGGGTTGGCAATCGAAGCGACTCGCTTGGTGCGGCGCACCAGGAAAACCGCGGTCTTGGAAAACGCACGTTCCTCGGCGGTTTCCCAACCCGGCGGCACTCCCGCGCGGAATTCGCGCTCGCATTGAGACTGCGTGCCCGCCGTGATGAGGACCCACATCCGATCGGTCGCCGGCCCCACTCGTTGCGGGTCCAAAAGAGCGAACGACGGACCCAAGTGACGAAACAGGTACACGTAATCCACGACGTTTCCCATCACGACGTCGTTGGAGTGGCGGTGCGCCAGCACGTAGTTCGCGGCCCCGGTGCTGTCTGCTCGATTCCAAGGGAAAATTGCGCGCCAGGTGGTACGCCCCACGGGTATGAACAGCGCCAACACCAGAATCGCGGCGGCCAGGCGGCGGCGGCGACTTAGCCAGGCGATCGTGGGCGGGACACCTTCGGCGACCAGAAGACCGATGGCGGGCAACGAAAAGCACATCACGCGCGTGCCACCGTAAGGATAGGCCATCACCAGCGACGCGCCGAACGCCAATGCGATCGGCAGCGTCAAGCATGCCGCCAGTTCTGGACCGTGCCGTCGCCACACACCGGCCAGACCGATCGCCGCCACCGGAGCCAACACGTGTCCCACGGGACGGCAATAGTAGTCGAACAACTCCAGGGTCGATCTCACGCTCCAAAAGGGGATCGACCAGCCCCGTTTCCAATCAGGGAAATATCCCGATCGGACCCAGTCCAGCACGATCTCCGGGTCCCGCTGGCACTTGATCGGCCCGATGAGCATGAGCGCGAGGCTTCCGGCGACGGCCAGCCCGAGCGCGACGTACCCCAACCTCGTCGGCCCCATGACGGCGCCGCCGCGCCGGCAAACCCGCGGCAAAAGCGCCAGAAGCAAACCGCCGTAGAGAAAGCACGCCGAGTACGACACGAACATCAAACAAGGTGCCAGGGCCGCGTGCAGCGCGAGCTGTCTCGGCAAGGACCATGACCGCAAGCCAACGTACATTCCCAAGAGCACCGTGCCGGCCAGGCATTCCAGGGCGTACTGCTTCGCCTCGCAAGCGTGGTGCAACAACCTGTCGGAGACGGCGAATAGCAATAGCACCCAGCCCAGCGCCTCCGCGCGGACCACGCGACGTCCGACGAAGGCCATCAGGACCATGCTCGCGCAGCTTGCGGCGAACGGGATGAAGCGCAACGCGTACGTGCCGTCGCCAAAAACGATGCTGACCGCTTTTTCGAGCCAAAGGAACAACGGTGGCGCCGCCTCGTGGAGCAACAGCGGTCCAAGCAACTCACCGAAGTCCTTGCTCAGGACGTTCACGATCAGTGCCGCCTCGTCGCCCCAGATCGACGGTTCGCGCAGGTAGTGCCAAGCGCGCAACGATAGTCCAAGAGCCACCAGCAGGACTACCTGACGACGAGTCGGGATCCACGTGGACACGACCGACACGGAGGGATACTTCATTTTTACTGCACGTGGCCGGCAATGAAAAATCACGAGAAAAAACAACGGCCCGCTTAAAGACTAGGATCGATCAAATGATGCCACCGGCTTGCCCGCGACCCACTACGCGGGTGCCCCGGACTCACGCTGGCAGCTACGATCCGCGGGACCAACTCTCCCCCTTCCCACCCGATAGCCCTGCCGCTGCCTTTGGCAGCGGCAGGGCAATCGGGGTTCGAAAACAGGAATGGCGGCCGTCTTGGGTAGCTGCCAGCGTCACAGACCACCGGGCAAGCCGGTGGCATGTTATGTTCCACATTGCGGAAACTCGTCTTAGCCTTTAAGCGAGTCACGAGAAAAAATGGTGACGATGTAGGCGGCGACTTATTAGCTCGCCCGTCACGTCGCGTCAATGTCAACGCCCAAGCGGCAATTGGGCAACATCTGGCAAAGTGGGTGGGGTGGGCGGACGGCGAAAACACATCCGGATTTGCGGCATGAAGCGGAAATGCCGCTGGCTCGACCGATGCAATGGCGAAGTTATGTAGGGTGGGCACCGCCCATTTTACGACCACGGTGGTCAGGGAGATCGTCATGAAGCGCTTGACCGGAATCGCGTCGTGGATCGCGCTAGTGTCGTTGGTTGCCGGTTCGGCCAAGGCGGCCGACGATGGACCGCTTCGGCAGGCGCGCCAGGCCAAGGTGAGGTCGGTTGCCCGCACGCCCCAAGCCATTTCCGGATATTTGTTCGTGCCCAGCCCTTCGTGGCAGTACCAGCGGGGCGGTCCGACCGGCTACGGCCGCATCGGCTTCAGCGCTTATCGCGGCTTCGGGTACGGGTACAACGGTTATCCACGATACCTGTACCGGGCTTATTCGCCGAAGTACGGTTATCCTGGTTCTTGGGTCGGCGGCGGAAACGGCTACCCCTATTACACCTACTGGGGTTGGGGATATCCGGGCTTTGGCAACACCCCCAACGTCGGCGGATCGATTCGCTAGTGCTCGGACCGCCGCGGTTGCGGACTTCTTAATTTAATTCGCGCGGTTG
>DATLQY010000268.1:0-4485 GCA_035534975.1 Pirellulales bacterium | reverse complement strand
TTCTCCTTGGCCCGGACGCACGTTGTTCACGGTGCCAGTGTGTGGCGGCGATCAATAGCAATTCGAGTGCCAAACTTGCTCCTTCGTCGCAATCGCTACTTTTCAGTCGTCTTATGGCACATTTTCCCCGACCGTGGGCGGGCGCGGGGAAGAGTAGGTTTCACATTCACCGCGCTGCGCGCGACCAATTTGATCGTTTCAGCGTCATCGGCGATCGGTTACGCGCCGCAATGCGTTCTTCAAGGCACGATTGCGAACCCATCGCTGAACGGCGCCGTTTAGCTTAGCACCATGCGGAATGAGATTTGCACCAGCCTGGAGGTAAATAATAATTCAGTGGAAGCGGGCCAAATCATGCATGCAATTTGCCGTGTTGGAGTTTCCAATCGCATGTCGCCTCCTCGCGTGTTAGTCGTCGACGACGATCGGAGTTGCGCCGAGATCGTGGCGCAATTGCTGCGGAACCGCGGTTGTACCGTCGACGTGGCAGGGGACGGGCAAGCGGCCCTGGAGCTGGTCGCACTGAATTCTTATTCCTTGATCGTGCTCGACTATCAAATGCCTGGCATGGACGGCGTGGAAGTCTACCGGCGGGCTGTGGAATTGCGGCCGGGATTGCCCGCGCTCCTCGTGACCGCGTACCCACGCATCGATGTGGTCTTTCCCGCCATTGACGCGCGATTCCAGCGCGTGCTGGCGAAGCCCGTGAACGCTGAAGAGTTGGTGCCGATCGTCGAGCAATTGATCGCCCAATCGCATGCGACCTGAGTCAAATGGTCCCCACCAGACCCATCGGCGGCGCTTGACCTCATTTCAACCAGCATGAGCGATCGGCGGCCATGTCGGGGCGTTCGAGTTTCCGCTTCAATGGCGGGTCTCGGGGCGAATTATCCTGGCACCTGCGTAGCGATGCAATTACGCTGGCTGCGAACCGATCTTTGGTGGCAACGAACCGCCACAGCGCGCTTGGTCCGCCAACCTCCATGAACAAACACGACCACAAGCGCCGGCGGCCGAGGCCGCTGGACCGTTTGCGCCGCCGCCGCGTCGGAGGTCTCGAAGCGCTTGAGTGGCGCGAACTACTTTCGACCAACGTATTGAGCTATCACAACGACCAGGCCGGCACGGGGCAGAACCTGAACGAAACGGCGCTCACGCCCGCCAACGTGAACATCGGCACATTCGGCCGGCTGGCCGACGTTCCCCTCGACGGCCAGGTTTACGCCCAGCCGCTCTATGTCGAGGACGTGAACATCACGATGGGGCCCAGCCCCGGCTTGCACAACGTGGCCTTCGTGGCCACCGAGCACGACAGCGTCTATGCCATCGACGCCAACGACGGCACGGTCCTGTGGCACGACGGTTTTATCAATCCGGCGCTCGGCATTACCACCGTGCCGTCCGCCGACGTCGGCAGCGAAAGTGTTTCACCCGAAATCGGCATCACCAGCACCGGAGTCATCGACCCGGCCTCGAACACGCTCTATGTCACCGTCAAGACCAAGGAGATTCGTAGCGACGGCGTGAATTACGTGTACACTCTGCACGCACTCGACCTGTCCAGCGGGGCCGAGAAACACGCCGGGCCGATGGTGTTGGGCGATACGATCGACGATCAGGCCGGCGACGGCAAGTTCATTTATGTCAACGGTCCGCGTGTGAATGGCGTGGGTGATGGGAATGTCAATGGGCAGGTCCCGTTCAACGCGCTCACCGAGCTTCAACGGCCGGGGCTTTCGTTGGTGAACGGCACCGTTTACATCGCCTTCGGCTCTCACGGCGACAACCCGCCGGCGCATGGTTGGCTGATGGGAGTCGACGCCCAATCGTTGACGCTCACGGCCGCCTTCAATACCACGCCCAACGGCACCCTGGGAAGCATTTGGTGGTCCTGGCCGGCAAGCAGGGAACTATTTATCTGATCGACCGCGATCGCATGGGTGGCTTCGATCCGAACACCGACCACGTGGAGCAAGAGGTTCCCGCGCTGTCGCTCAATCTCAGTACGCCCGCTTATTTCAACGGAAGTATCTATTTCGCCTCCCAAGATCAGCCGGTCGGGCAATTCATCGTTTCGAACGGTGCGATATTTGGTCCGGTTTCCAGCGCCGGCGACGCAAACGATACTTCAGGCACGACATCATCGATTTCGGCCGAGGGCACGGCGAACGGCATCGTTTGGCTCCTGGATGGAGGCACGAACCAGCTTCGGGCATACGATGCCGGGAACCTGGCCGACGAGCTCTTCACGAGCAGCCAGGCCCCTGGGGGACGCGACCTTGTCGGAAATGTCGTCAAGTTCAGCGTGCCCACCGTGGCCGACGGCGAAGTTCTGGTCGGCACGTCGAGCAGTCTCGCCATATACGGATTGCTCGGTTCGTCGACGCCCGACCAGCGGCTGGTCGCGGCGGCTTATCAAAGCATCCTCGACAGGTCCGCCGGTCCGGCCGAAGTATCGTTCTGGGCTAGCATGATGGATGCAGGAGTGATTTCGCGATCGCAGTTTGCCAGCGCCCTGACGCACAGCGCCGAGTACTACGGCGACTTGATCACCGCGGCCTATCGGGGGTACTTGGGCCGTGATCCCGATGCGCCAGGATTGCGGGCTTGGATTCTCGCCATGCAAACCGGTCTGAGCGAGGAGCAACTGGAGGCGGACTTGATCGGCTCGCCGGAGTACTATGCGCACAGCGGAGGCACCGACAAAAGCTGGGTCGACGCGATGTATTTCGACGTGCTCGGCCGCGCACCGGAGAGCGCAGGTGAGAACGATTGGATTGGCGTACTGGCCGCCGGGAAGACGCGGGCCGCGGTGTCCTACGATTTTACCTCCAGCCCAGAGCGCGAGGGGCAGCGTGTCGGGGCCGATTATGCGCAGTTCCTCGACCGCACGACGAGCAATGACGAGGTGGCCGGCTGGGTGCGGGCCATTCAACAGGGCCTGGCCAATGAAGACGTCGTCGCAGGATTCGTCGCCTCGGCCGAATACTTCGACGCGAATGCGGCCAGCCGGCCGTGATGTCATTTACCCTTTCCGCGAATGGAAAAGGGAAAAATGGAATAGGGAATGAGGTGAATCGGCATGTTTCTTGCACTGATTGGCTTCCGCAAGAAGGGTCTCGCGCGCGAGTCACCCGATCCCATGGCGCGCGCGACCTGGTGGCCACGCCGGAGGGATATTTCCGGCGTGGCCCCATTTGCAACGCAAACATGTCGAAAAAAAGTTGGTTGTGTGGCGACCAGCCTGTGCGTCGTGCGACCGTCGTTGAATTGGGCCACCGAGGAGAGGGTACGACTTAACCGTCTATGGCTGGATTTCTTGGCGCTAAACGAGATTTGGTCGCGTGGCGCAGGATTTTTACCGTGTTGGAATCTCTCTCGAAGCAGTTCGACACGTCCGGTGAGTCCGCCACGCGGACTCGTCGAATTCTCGTCGTCGATGATCACTTCGACGCGGCCAGCATGTTGGCTAAATTGCTATGCTTACACGGGCACGAGGCCCGGATGGTCCATGACGGCGATGCGGCCCTTGAGGCGGTCAAGGCGGGACCTCTGGATGTGGTCATCCTGGATATTGGCTTGCCGGGAATGGACGGTTATGAAGTCGCGCGCCGGATGCGGCGGCAGCCAGGGGGCGATCAACTCGTGCTCGTGGCATTGACCGGCTTGGGCCAGGAAGAAGATCGGCGGCGTTCCAGGGAGGCGGGGTTTGACCACCATCTCGTCAAACCGGTTCGGATCCACGTTTTGAAAGAGCTCTTGAGTTAGATGGTGTCATCGCTCAGCAGCCCCGAAATATCCCTGCTGGCGACAAGGATCAGTGCATCCCCGTTGGTATCGAATTCGCAGCCGTCAGGAAGGACCGCGCTGGTGTCAGGTTGAACCGCGCAGATCCAAGCCGGGGCGTTGTCCGGCGCCGGTCGAACGAGACGAACCGGCAGGGCGCGACCGTCGAAGATGGCAACGCGCCGTTGACCTGGAGCAAAGGGAGGGTCGTTCATAGTTGAATCGTTCGATACCCCGTCAGAATAAATCAGGGTCCATTCCCGCGCAAGAGACCTGGGGCCTCGCGCGAAGCCAGCAGCTTTCGCAGGGCGTCGAGGTCTACGGGCTTGACCAAGTGGACGTTGAACCCCGCCTCGGAGGAACGGCGGCGATCTTCCTCCTGTCCCCAGCCGGTTAACGCGACGAGGACCACGTTCTTGGCCCACGGCTGCTCTCGGATGCGGCGGCAGGCGTCGTAGCCGTTCAGCTTAGGCATTCCGATGTCCATCAGGATCATGTCAGGACGGAATGCCGCCGCCGTTTCCACGCCCTCAAGCCCGTCGTGGGCGGTGCGGACCTCGTTGCCCATGATCTTGAGCATCATCGCCAAGCTACTTGCGGCGTCCTTGTTGTCATCCACCACCAGCACTTTCAAGGATGAAGAATGAGGGAGGAGAGATGAATCAGGTGGATCTGTGCCCGATTCAACCTTCAACCTTC
>DATLQY010000267.1:0-8489 GCA_035534975.1 Pirellulales bacterium | reverse complement strand
GTGGTCCGGCCGCCTTGCCGCTCGTGCCAGGTGAATGGAACCGCATGAAGCTCGCCGTGGCGGGCGATCGAGTGACGCTCTGGCTGAACGGCATCGAAATCTACGCGCGTTCGCTGGAGCCGACCAACCAGCGTATATTCGGACTATTCCATTACGCGGACGAGACGGAGGCCCGAGTGCGGAACGTCATTTACCACGGCGAATGGCCGCGCCAATTGCCGACGGTAGAAGACCAGGAGCTAAAATGAAGTCAAAAGTGGAAAGCTAAAAGTAGATCGTGGCACGTTAGAAGTAAAAGGTACTACTCGCCCGTCAGGAGAGTCATCATGTGTCTTGGTCGCATCGTCGTCATCGCGACGCTCTTGGCCGTTGCCCCCGCGTTTGCACAAACCAGCGCAAGCAAAGGCAAACCGTCGCCGAAGAAGGAGTCGCAGCCGCGGCGCGAGTCTCCCAAACCCGACAAAGACACGGCCAAGAATGCCACGACTGAGAATGAAACAGCCGAGAAAGATCAGTCGGCCGAGGAGGAACAGCAGCGCAAGGTGGTCGAGCGGTTTTTGAGCGTGCTCGATAAGAACCCTCGCCGCGGGACGGCGCTCGACCGTGTTTACGGCTACCACGTCGAACGTGGTTCGCTCGAACAGCTCGTCGAGGGTTACCGGAAGCGGATCGAGAAAAATTCCAAGGACGGCGCGGCATGGATGGTGCTTGGCCTGATCGAGGCCCAGCGCGGACAGGACGCCGCCGCCGTGGCCGCTTTCCAGGAAGCCGAGAAGCGGCAGCCCACCAGCGCCCTGGCGTCCTATTACCTGGGCCAGGCGCTCGTGCTGGTCGGCCAGCCCGACGCGGCCGCCCTCGCGTTCGAACGGGCAATCGACCGCAAGCCCGCCCCCGCCGACGTGCTCGACGTGTTCCAGGCGCTGGGCCGCGTCCACCAGCGGGCGCAGCGACACGAACAAGCCCTGGCCGTGTGGGAGCGGTTCGAAAAGCTGTTCCCAGGCGATGCGCGCGTGCAGGAGCAAATCGCCACGATCCTGGCGGAGGAGGGCCGGCACGACCAGGCCCTGCCGCGGTACGTGAAACTGGCCAAAGCCACGAAGGATCCCTACCGCAAGTCGCTGTTTCAGATGGAGGCGGCCGAAACCAGGTTGCGACTGGGCCAGAAACCGCAGGCGCTGGCCGATTTCGAGGCGCTGTTGAGCGAGCTGAATCCCGACAGTTGGCTGCACCGCGAGGTGCGGCGGCGGATCGAAGAAGCATTCCTGCGGAGCGACGACCAAGCCGGGTTGGCCAGGTACTACGAAGGCTGGGTCACCGAGCACGCCCAGGACGTCGATGCCATGGCCCGGCTCGCGCGCACGCTCGTCACGCAAGGCCGCGTGCCCGAGGCCCAGAAATGGCTCGACAAGGCGATCAAACTGGCGCCAACTCGCAAAGAGCTGCGGCTGACGTTCATCGAGCAGTTGGTCTACGACCAGAAGTACGCCGACGCGATTGCCCAATACGAGGCGCTCGACAAGGCCGAACCGAACAACCCCGACTACCTGCGCGAGTGGGGCAAGCTGATCTTGAAGGACGGCTCGCGGGGCGAGGTCGAGCGACAGCAGGCCGCCGCCGCCGTCTGGAAGCGGCTGCTTGACGCCCGGCCCAAAGATCCGCTGATCGCAACGCAGGTGGCCGATTTGCTGCGTCAGGCGGGCATGACCGACGAGGCGCTTTCGTTGTACCAGAGGGCGATCGAGCTGGCCCCCGACGCGCCACAGTACCGCGAGTACCTGGGCGAGTATTACCACAACCTCAAGCGGCAGGAGGAAGCCTTGGCGACCTGGCGCGAGATCGCCGCCGGGCCGAAGCGCGACGCCAAGAACCTCGCTCGGCTGGCCGAGGTGCTCTCGGGCTTCGGCTACCTCAAGGAAGCGGTCGAAACGATGGCGGCGGCCTGCAAGCTGGAAAACGACGACTTCGCCCTGCGATTGCAGTTTGCCCAGTTGCTAGGCCAGGACACGCGCTACGACGATGCGCTGTCGGAGCTCGCTGCCGCCGAAAAACTGGCCACGAACGAAGAAGAAACCGAAGCGGTGCTGCTGCAGCAGCTCAAGAACTTCGAGGCCGGCGAACAATTGCAGGCTCGTATTGCCCAGCTCAGCAAGGAGCTCGAGGCGGGCCAGGATGTGACGGCGCGACGCTGGTACCTGTTGGCCCGTTACCACGAGGCCGCCCGCGCGCTCGCCGAGGCCGCGGTGGCGGCGCACAAGTCGCTCGAGCTCGACGAAGCGTCGGTACCGGTGCTGGCGGCCCAAGCGCGCATCTCCGAGTCGGCGGGTAATCTGCTTGCCGCCGCCGAGGCCTACCGCAGGCTGGCGGCCGTCGATCGCCGCTCGCGCACGACTTACCTGACCGAGGTGGCCAAGCTGGAAGCGCGGCTCGGACGCCGCGAACAGGCGCTGGCCGCCGGTCGCGACCTGTTGGCCGCCGCTCCGGGCAACCCGGAAAGTTACGAGTTCTTCGCGGGGCTCTGTTTCCAACTCGGCGAGGACGAAGAGGGTTTGGAAGCCCTGCGGCGCTCGCTGCGCGTGAACCCAAGCGACCCGCAAGTCGTGCTCAGCCTGGCCCGCGCCCTGGCCGACCGCTTTCGCACGGACGAGGCGATCGAGCTCTATTGGCGGGCCTTCGAAAAGGCGACCGAACTGGAAGCCCGGCGCGATGTCGTCACGCAGCTTGCAAACCTCTACCTGCAAACCAACCATTTCGAGCGGCTCGTCGAGCGGCTCGACCGCCAGCGCCGCGAGGCCGAGGCGTCGCGCGATTTGACCGTTTGCCTGGCGCAAGCGTACCACGCGGCGGGCGACTTCGGCACGGCCGCGCAGGAGCTTGAACGGCTGCTGGCCCAGGATCCCAACGACACGCAGCTCTTGCAGCAGCTTTCGAGCCTGGCGGAGGCCGAGGGGGATATCGCAACCGCGGCGAAGTACCAGCGGCAATTGGTACACCTGGCTCCCGGCAAGGAGCCGGAAACGCGGCTGGCGCAACTCCTGGTGCGCGCGGGCGATTCCGACGAGGCCAGCGCGATCTGGATCAAACTCACTATCAAAGACGAGGATCCCGAGCATATCTTCCGGGCGATCGACAGCCTGCTCTCGTCAGGCAAGCCCGATTCCGTGCTTGCCGTCACCGAACGCATTTTGCGTAAGGAGCCTGGCAATTGGGAAGCCCTCTATCGCGAGGGACTGGCACTGGCCGCCAACAAGCCCGACGAAGCCGCCAAACGGTTCCAGGCATTGCTCGACGTTCACCTCTCGGATGACGAGCCGAGTACCCAGACCAAGGCCCAACGAAACCGGCCCATCGGTCGGCAAGTAGGCGCCATGAGTCGCCAGGCGGTGCTCCGCAACAGCGTGCCGATCCAGCAGCGGATGCAGGCGGCCAGCCAGGTGCGCTACGCCGCGGGATTGGAGATGCGCAACTACTACGGCCAACAGCAGTTCACCTGGGCGCCCGCCGATTTCGGCCAGGCGCGGACGGCGGCCCTGGCCTGGCTCTTGAACCTGGCGCAGAAGCAGAACCAACAAGACGAGTTTCTTGCCCGGCAGCGACAATCGCGCGACGAGGCGATTGGGGGCAACAACGCCGATCGCGCCGACCGAGCCCGTTGGGACTGGTTCTATTTGCAGCTCGTTCGCAACGAACCGACCGATACCTACGAGGCTGCCAAGGCCTTCGCCACTTCGGCCGATCCCCTCGGGCAATGGATCTACCTAAGCTCGCTGGGCAACCGCGTCCCCGCGGCACAGGTGGTACAGGGAGTCGGCGTTGTAATTGGCGCGCAACCACAGCGCGTCGCTCGGCAACAGGCCCCGGACGAGGCCGACAGCATACCCCCGCTTAGCGACGCCGAGCTGGAGCAGGTACTTGGCTGCTACCGCGAGGTGCGGCGGAAACGGCCCGAAATCCTGACCAGCTACGGTTACGGCGGCGCCGCGCTGAACAACGTGCTAGCCGAGTTGAAGCGGGCCAAGCGGACCGACGAGGAGCTGCGCCTTTACCGCGAGGCGGTGGGTGCCGCAGAACAGCAAGCCGACATCTCGACGATGATGCAGTTGGCCGCCGCACGGGACGATTTCGAGGGCCTTGGCGAGCTCTGGGAGCGGTTCGAGCGCGCCGGGGAGAAACAAAAGGGGACGGCCTACAATCCGTACGTCCAGCCTCCGACCAACACGCTGGCCCAGGCCATGGGCGCGCTGGCCGACGGCAAGGAGCACGCCGACGTGCTGAAGCTCTTCGACCGCTACCTCGATTATCATATCCGGCACCGGAAGTCGGCGCGCCCGGCGACGGCGCGGCGCGCGAGCAACCCCAACGCCGGACGGCAGTATTACCAAGTGTGGCTCGGCAAACAGCTCCGCCAGGTGCAGATCGATTTCCCACAGCCTAACGACTACTTCGACTCAGGCGCGATCATGCTGCTGCGCAACGTTTTCGAAATCTACAAGCGCGACGACCTTGTCAGCGACCTCTTGGCCCACTTCCAGACTCAGCTCGCGTCGGCGCCTGAGGCCGATCGCGTCTACCAGCACTTGGGACTGGGTTACCTGCGATGGTGGAATGAAGAGCCGGAAGAAGCGATCGCCGAGCTGCGCCGTGCCAGCCAGGCCGCGCCCGCGGACATGGAGCTTACGCTCGAAGTCGCCGGGGTGTTGGAAAACCACGGCGATTTGGACGACGCCCTGGACCTGGCCGACTCGCTCACGCCGCTCGACCACACCACGATGCAGCGCCGCGAGACGCTGGCCCTGCGCCTAGCGGTGCGCGCGGGCGACGTCGAACGCGCCCGCCAGGCGGCCGAACGGCTCTTTGGCCTGCGGCTCGACGCCGAAACTCAAGTACAGCTTGCCGCGCAGATGCGGCAACTGGGCATGCACGAACAGGCCGAGGCCGTGCTCGCGCGCGCTCAGCGCCAGGCCGGCAATCGCACGGGCGCCCTGGTCAGCCTGATGCTGCAGTACCAGGGCCAGAACCAGCCCGAGGTGGCCGCGCAAGTGGCCTACCAGATCCTGCGCCGCGCGCCGGCGCGGCAGCGGCAGCCCAACATGGGCACCACCGAGGCGGACGCCGCCCGCGACCAGGCGCTTCAGGTGCTCTCTCGGCTCGGCAAGCTGCAAGAGTTGATTGCCCGCGCCGAGGCCCAGCTCAAGAACTCGCCCAACTCCGTGCAGATCTACCAGACGCTGGCCGAGTACCAGCAGGCGGCGGGCGACCGCAAGAAGAGTGCCGAGCTTTATGAGCAGATGGCCAGGCTTCGCCCCGACGACCCGGCGTTGCGCTACCAGGTGGCCGAGCAGCTCGCCAATTCCGGCCAATACCCCGCGGCGCTGGAACATTACCGCGCGGCGATCAAGAAGGAGCCGGCCTTGTTTGCCCGCAATTACTCTCGCGTCCAGCAGGCGTTTCGCCAGGCCAAAAAGCTCGACGAGCTGGCCGCCTTGCTTGACGAAGTCGACCTTCGATCGTTGGGCAACTATTCCGCGGCGACCAACATCGTGCAAATCTTGTTGCAGGACCAAACGACCCAGGAAGCGGGCCTGCGCATTTTTCGCAAGGCCTGGCAGGCGTTCCCCGAGCAACGCGCCACGCTCATGAGCCGGCTTTACAACGATCAGCTCTGGCAACTCCCTGAAATTTACGATTACGGGCGGCAAGCATTGATTCCCAACGGCGCCGTCGCGCTGGCCAACCCTTGGGCGGGCATCGACAACATCACGAGTTACAGCCAGGACGGCAAGGTCACCGGCGTGCTCACTCGCATGCTGGAAGTGGCCGCGAAACAAGGCAAACTCGATGATCTGGCCAAGGAAGCCGAACAAGCCCTAGTGAAAGTTCCCGGCTGGATCGGCGGTAAAGCGCTAATCGCGGTCCTGCGCGTTCGGCTCGGCAAAGTCGAGGAGGGGCGCAAGATGATCGAAGAGTTGCTGGCCGACAAGCGGCACCCGGTGCCGCTCTATGCCAGTTGGATCGTCGGCCAGGAGCTCGAAGGGTCGAGCGAGCTGGAATCGCTGGCGATAAGGCTTTATGAGAGCACCATCGACGGCGCCGACGCGCGCATCAATCTGCAATTCGCCAACAGCCCGATCAAACGGCTGGTGACGATCTACCACAAGGCGGGCCGCGACGCCGACGCGCGGGCGCTGATCTTGAAATTGGCGGCAAAAACCAAGGACGTGAATAACGATCCGAGTTACGCCGCTTACTCCCGAATCCAGAACCTTAGCGCAATCGGACAACAGTTGATTGATCTCGGCTACCCGCTCGATGCCGCACGGATGTTCAACGACCTGTTGGCCGACCAAAGTACGTTTGAATTGGCCCAAAATGTCATCAGCGCCCCAAACGATTACTTCAAGCAGCAGGCACAGCAGGGGCTTGCCCGGGCCATGGGTGGCCTGAAGCCAGAGACGCTTGGCGCCACGCTCGATGCCCTGCTCAAGCCGGCGGCCACCGTCTCGTCCGATCGCTCGCCGATCGACCTATTGGTGCTCGTACAACCCCAGGAGCTATCGAAGACCAGTATGACCAGCATGTTGGCCACCGTGCTCCGCTCGGCCGCGGACATTCCCGAGTTGAAAGCGCGCGCGCGAGCAAGCCTCGCGGTTCTCGTTGTCGAGCACCCCGACGACTTGCGGGTCCAGATCGCCGCGGCGATGGCGGCATTGGTCGCGGCCGAAGGCGACGAGATTGCGGCCACCACGGCACGGCTAGAGGCCCTGGTCGACAAGGCACCACTGGAAGTACTTCCTGCGGGCGGGCGGGCCAACTCGCGGCAGCGAGCTGCCGCGGTGCCGCAGATCGATCTTTGGCTCGTGGCCCGCGACTGCCTCAAGGACGAGAGCCTTAGGTCGCGCGGCGAGAAACTGGCCGAACGGGCATTGGAAGCGGCGCGTCGGCAGACCGACTTGCAGTACGTGCTGGCGATTTTGCGCGAGTGGGGCCAGATCGATCTCGACGCAGGCGACCGAAATTCGGCCGAGCGCCGCTGGAGCCAGATGCTCGAACTGGTGCTGCCAAAGCCCGGAAAGTCAAAAGTTAAGAGCTAGCAGCTAGGGGCGACAAGCCAGGTTCCAACGACGTCGGGGCGATTCCTGACCAGGGACCTCGGCGGCACGTCTTTCGGCGCACGGCGGGCGAAACCTACTCTAGGGCGGCCGCACGTGCCGGCCTGGCGAAGCGCGTGACCCCCACGTGCGCAGCGGCGGTCGAAACCCGGCGGATCCGATTTTTTGCGCCGCCGCGCGCGCCGGACGGTGGTTGCAACGTTTAACATTGGGGGCCGAGTTGACGAGAGGTCCGACTGAAGCGTCGCGGTAGCGGTCCGTCTGTCCCCATCGCGAAGGGGAACGGAGATCGACATGCGCGTCGATGGCAATTTCACGCTCTTTTCAGAACCGCGTCCCGCCGTGATGATCGTTTCACACGAGCGGTCAGGGACGCATTTTCTGATGAACGCGCTGGCGGCCTGCTACGGCTATGTGAGCATGCCCTGGATCGATTTCGATCGGCAGACGTTCAATATCAATTTTTTCTATCCTCCCGAGGTCTGCGACCTGCTCCTGGCGCTTGCCGAT
The DNA here is from genome assembly GCA_035534975.1 of Pirellulales bacterium. GTDB lineage: Bacteria > Planctomycetota > Planctomycetia > Pirellulales > JAICIG01 > DATKSN01. Next base: position 873 of record DATLQY010000267.1, on the reverse strand, counting down.
CGACCGCTGGCAAACGTCGTCAAGTCGCACCATCCGCCGGAGTTCTTCGCCGGCGAATTGCGGCGGATCACCGAGCGCTACCAGGTGTTCGTCATCTGCCGCGATCCGACGGCGGTGATGGTTTCGTTCTGGCGTTACATGCACCAATGGCCCTGGAACGCGGGGCCGAAGACCTTGGATGCCCTCAGTTTCGCGCGCGCGGCGCCCTCGGGCCGGATGATCTGCCACCAGCCGCGGCAGTACGCCAGCATGATGCATCGCTGGGCCGCCCACGTCGAGGGTTGGCTCGAGGTCGCCGCCAACTGCCCTCGCGTCGTCATCGTGCGGTATGAGGATCTCGACTCCGATTACGAGACCACCGTTCGCGGCTTCACGGCGCACCTGGGAAGGCCGCCTCGTTCGATCGTCCGGCCGGCGCGAGATTACAACGTCATTCCCGGAGGTCCCCGCGATCCGACCGGCAAAGGCCTGTCCCCTGACCTCGACGCCCTGCGCCGGCTGTGCCTGGCAAGCGTCGGCCCGACCATGTCGCGGCTGGGGTATGCCTGAGTTCCATGAAGCGCACGGCCTGTGCCTTCTCGTTGCGCAGCAACATGAAGGCCAAGAATGAGCCGAAAAGAACTTGTTAAACTAACCGCTTCGCGGGGCGAGCAGTTGTTCTCGTATCCGAGCAGCATGCCGGCAACCCACATGGAGGGAGCCGGCCATGCCCGCGTCAAAAACTCCTGCGTCTCCACGACCCCCAGAGGAAGCAGCCATCGACGCTCCATTTGAAACCACACCGACTGCGCCCGGCGGGGCGGGTCGTTGCCGCGCCACACTCCTTCGTTCCCCCGGCTTGTTTTCCTCGTCAATAGCGACGAAAATACCGCG
>DATLQY010000266.1:0-2506 GCA_035534975.1 Pirellulales bacterium | reverse complement strand
AATGTACTTTGCAACGCAAAGTATTTTAGTGTTTCGAGGCGGCGATTGTCAATGCAAGCCGGAATAGCCGCTCACTGGCCTGGAATCAGCCGCCGCGCCGGCGCCGGTCGGCTTGTTGGGCGTTGCCCACACTTCCCGCCGTCCCCCCTGCCGTCTATAATCGTAGGCGGGGAGTTTCCCCATGCTCACATCGTTTTTGATGGTGACGCAATGCGCATTTCTCGGTGCTGGGTTGTCGCGGGCATGCTGCTTTCGATGCTGGTTTCGGCGCGGCCCGCCGGCGCACGGTGCGGGATGCATGGACACTCGCCGCGGGGAGGCGGTGGTTACGGAGGAATCTGGGCGGCCGAAGCGGCCTGGCAGGCCTGGCTGGCGCGGGAGAGACAGGCCGAAGCTTTGCGACGGCTCAAGAGTGCCGAGCATCAATACGCAGGCGCCGTCAAGGCCCGAGAAGAGGGCAAGACATGGTTGGCCGCCACGCTCTACCTGCGTGTGGCCCTTGCGCGGCCCAAGAACCGCCATAGCGCCGCGGCCAAGCAGGCGCTGGCAAGCATGGCCGACGAAGGCCGGTCCCAGATGAAGAAGGCCGACGAACTCTTGGAAAAAGGCGAGATCGAGGAAGGCTTCAAGCAGCTCGACGTGCTCGCCTCGGATTACGTCATTGTTCCCCGCTTCAACCACGAGATCGCCGACCATGTGCGGAAGTTGCACCACGAGCCGAAATACCAGGCCGTACTCAACGAGCCGCGCGCCGCGGCGCTGGTGGACGAAGCGCAGAAGAGCGAGGCCAAAGGCGAGTATTGTTGCGCATTCATCGCATACGAAGAGGCCGCCGAGTTGCTGCCGGCCCCGTCGGCCCAGCGGGCCGAAGAGCGCTGGACCGCGATGAAGCAAGATCCCAAGATCGTGGCGGACGCCGAAACTTGCCGAAAGCTGCGGGAATGCCTGCGCATGTTCCACGTCGCCGAGTTGCTCGAAAAGTCGTCGCCCGGCAAGGCCGAACAAATGTTCAAGAAGATCCTGGCCCGCTCGCCGAGCGGCTCCGAGGTCCACCGATGTGCCAGCGAGGAGATCGCCAAACTCCACGGACACGGTCAGAAGAAGGAAGCAGGTGGATGAGGGGGTAGTGATTAAGGGCAGCTTGGGTAGGCTGCGGCGATCCGAACGGACTTTCCGGCGATTTCTGGTGTGCGGCTCCCGCATTGACCGATGGTGAGATGGGCGAGTATAGTTCACCCCCCATCGTTGTATCGCGGAGGGATCCCGTCATGCACTGGTTCCATCACGCTCGTTCGCTGTCATCCGCTCTCCTCGCCCTGCTGGCGGCCTGGTTGTTGGCCGGAGCGTCGGGCTGTGCCGCCTTCAAGGCGAGCCAGCAACCCGATCGGAAGAACCTCTCGGTGTTGAAACCAGGCACACCGCGCTCGCACGTGATCGCCGAACTGGGCGCGCCGATTTGGAGCGAACGGAACCCCGACGGTTCGACCACCGACGTGTTCGCCTTCAAGCAGGGGTACAGCAAAGGCGCCAAGACGGGCCGCGTTCTGTTTCATGGCGCCGCCGACGTGGTGACGGGCGGACTGTGGGAAGTGGCCGGCATCCCGATAGAAACCGCGGCCAACGGAACCGACGTCAGGCTTGTCGTCACATCCGAGGCGAACGGCTACGTCGCCACGATCGACCCGGTCAGGGGCGGCGATGTCATGAATCCGAAGCCGCTCTTGGCGCGCCGCAAACAGGCTTCGAAGACCTCCCTGGCCAGCCAGCGCAAGCCCGCGGGCGAGGCACGCGCGACCGACACGGACGAATGAGAGGGGTCTACACTCCAATTCCGTGGGCCGCTTCATAGGCGGCGATCTTGTCGGCGTGCGCCAGCGTCAGGCCGATATCGTCGAGGCCGTTCAAAAGGCAATGGCGGCGGAACGGCTCGACCTCGAAGGCGAGTACCAGGCCCTGCTCGTCGCGGAGCGTGCCGTTTTCCAAATCGACCGTCAACTGATAGCCTCGATGGGCCGCGACACGGTGGAACAGGTCTTCGACCCGGGTTTCGTCGAGCCGGATCGGCAGCAGGCCGTTCTTGAAGCAGTTGTTGTAGAAGATGTCGGCGAAGCTGGGAGCGATGATCGCACGGAAGCCGAAATCCTCCAGAGCCCAGGGAGCGTGCTCGCGGCTCGAACCGCAGCCGAAGTTGCGCCGCGCGAGCAGGATCGAGGCCCCTCGGTACTCGGGGCGATTGATCTCGAAGTCAGGGTTCGGCGAGCCGTCGGGCCGTTGCCGCCAATCGAAGAACAAGAACTGGCCGAAACCGGTCCGCTCGATCCGCTTGAGGAATTGTTTGGGGATGATCTGGTCGGTATCGACGTTGGGCCGGTCCATCGGAACGACCAGGCCGGTGTGGGTGGTGAAGGGTTTCATTATGCCTTGTACTCCCAAGCTCGAATATCCACAAAATGGCCCTTGACCGCGGCGGCGGCGGCCATGGCGGGCGAAACGAGGTGCGTCCGGC
>DATLQY010000265.1:0-9341 GCA_035534975.1 Pirellulales bacterium | reverse complement strand
GGTGGTTTCGTTCGGTATGGTAAAGTGGTTGGCCATCACGATCACCCGCCCGCCGGAAGTGACAAATGCCGTGAGCTTTTCGAAGTCGCCGGCGCCCGCGAAACAAATCCCGCTGCCTGCCAACATGACGACGTCGAAATTGGACAAGTCGAGATCCCGCAGGACTGGCTGGGCGCGATCGACTTCCAGGTAATGTACGTCGAGGTTCGCCGATTTTACGATCTCAAGCCACGGATCGAAGATGGATGCGTCGCTGGTCGAAAACCGCTGGAACGGCGTCTCAACGATCAAGATGCGGCCAAGTCCGGGTTCTTGTTCTAAGACCGTGGCGGCGACGGGCACCTCGGCGATCCCGTCTTCGCCGAAGAGCACCTGGAGCTTGCCCGTGAACGCTCCGACGTCAGTCGTTGTCAGTGAGACGAACACATCGCAAACTGTACAAGTGCCTTTGCTGCCGTAGTTCTGGGTCCCCATCCGGGACTGCGTGATTCGCACGAAGGAGGGCGGCAGAATCGTCACGCCGACGTCGGCGGCGATGTCCGCATCGAGGATGATTCGCACGCTCGCTTCGACCATGGCGCCGACACGGACGACCCCAAAGGATAGCCGGTTCGGCTGGCTTTTTCCAACGGCGCGCCGGCGCAACGTCGATTGGCTGTATTTGGCTGCCTGCTCGACCGTAAGGGTCCGCTCAAGAATCTTGGCGAACGACGAACCGTCGCTTGGCCCGCCCGACGTGAACACGCGTCGTAGCCCGTGTCCATCCTGGCTCAATTCGCGGCAGGCGACCTCATCGATATCGCGTTGATCCTTTTTTCTCACCCCTTCGACCCGATCAAGAAAGCGCTTGATTTCGCCTCGACCTGCCAATTCGAGCTTTCGCCGCTGCGCCGCGGTCAGTCGGCAGACGTCGTCGACGGCTTCGATGCGCCGCGACAGGAGCGCACCGAGCTGACCGCGCGCCGCCGCGGCGTCCGTTCCCTTGCCGAACACCAATTCATCGAAAGCCCCGATCTCAATCGCCCCTTCCAGCGGTGGCCGTCGTCGGGCGCGTTGGGCGAGCAGCGTCGGTTCAACGAGATGTGCATCCGACCGCAGGTGTGCCTCTTGCGCTTCAACCTGCCCACCGAGCCACGAGCAAGTCGCCGACACGACAACGAAGAAAGCACAGCACCCACGCAACCGTCGTTCGTCATTCATCTCTCAACCCTCATCCTTCATTCCTCGTCGTCAGCGTTCATAAATGGGCAGATAGCGATAGTTGAGGGCCAAGACCAACAGCGACATGCCCGTCCCGTAGGCCGGGCCGAAGTCGGACTGGATGCTGCCGTCGGACTGCTGCGCCGCATTCAGGCGCCGCACTTGTTGCTTGTTCCACAGTTCCCAGGCCTCCTGATCGCCCTGGAACAGGGCTTGCGCCTGATAATAGCAGGTGTATTCCGACCATTGCTGGGGTTGTTGCCCGGTCTGGCCCTTGATGTGGTCCAACGCCGCCTTGTACTGTGGCAGATCCTTGCGGCGCGCGATGGCGAATACCAGCGTGCCGATCGACGATCGCGCCGTCGACTCGCCGGGGCCGCCCATGCCGCCCGAGTAGCCGACCAGCCCGTTGGCCGCCGTCATACGCTGGTAGAACCCGATAGCCTGCGCGATCGACTCGTCGGGCACTTCGATGCCGGCGTTGCGCGCCGCCAACAGTCCCATGAACACGGCACCGCTCACCGAGGTGTCGGCGTCCTGGGCGTTGGGCGAATACCGCCAGGCGCCCTGCGGATTGCGTTTTTGCGAAGTCACGGCGGCCCGCACAGCCAGTTCCAACGACTCGCCGAGCGAGCGGCGCTTTTCGGCGTCGACGTCGGCCCATAGGGCGCGGTCGTCGACCGCGCCGTAGGCCTCGGCCAGCGCGAGCATGGCGAAGCCGTGGTGGTACATGTTGCCGTGACCGGGACCTCCGAACATGCCGGTGGCATCTTGCGCGGCAATGAGGGCGCGGATCGCCGAATGCACGTTTCGGCTGTAGAGGCCGAAGTTCGGGTCTTCGCCCGAGGCGAGAAACGCCATCAAACACAGCCCCGTAATGCCCGGCCCCGTTTGGCCCGTCGTCGGCCAATCGCCGTTGGGGCCCTGGCTGGCGGCCAGGTACTGCAAGCCCCGATCGTAAATCTCGCGGACCTCGCGCGGCACGGCGCCGCCGTGGCGGATGTCGGGCGTTTGGCCTGCCGCGGGCGAAGCGCAGGCAACCAGCCACACGAAGGCGAGCGCCGGGAGACAACGTATCGGCCGTAGCGGAATTAGTAAGAGGTCCGACCGTCCCGTTTTGACGGTCGGAATTCTCACGAATTCCGCTACATTCCCAGGCTCGCGGAACATCATGGCGATCCACCTTGAGGCTTGGTGTCCAACATCCGTTCGAAAAGTTCCCATTGGGTCTCGTCGAACAAGGGCTTGAGCCGGGTGCGCGGGACCCGCGCTGCGATCGCCCAGCAGTCGAACGGCGACTGGTCCGCCGCGAGTCCGACATCCCGCTCCAGCAGGTTCGACAATTCCGCCCACTGGACCGTGGTGAGCGGCACTCGTTCGGCGATCGCCGCTACGGCGCTTTGCCGGGCCGCACCCTCGGCGAACCGCCGCCGCCGCGCGTCGGAGTCGTTCAATTTACCGAATTGCTCTTCGGTCAAGACGTGCTTCAAGAGCTTTCGAAACAGCGACGCGTCACTGGCGATGACCGTGGACACCGCCTCAAGGCGCAGGGGACGATTGATTGCGATCGGGACCGGCACCGCCAAAATGGCTTGAGGCGGCGCGCTCTTTTCTCCGCGCCGCGCTTTGCGCCGGTCGATGAACCGTAGGAAATCGGCCTTGCCCGCCAATTCCAGCTTGCGACGCTGCGTCGCGGAAAGTCCGACGATCGTGTCCGCATGGTCGATCGACCAATTCAAGTACGGTGCGAACAGTTCCCAGTCTTCCTTCCACGGAGTCGCCGGCGCCGTCAAGGGGACCGCCCACGCCGGCAGGGCGGCGAGCTCGTCGACCAAGTCGTCTTGGGCCTGATCATCTTGGACCAAGTTGTCTTCCTCATCGGGTGGCGCGTCAAGGTCGTCGAGGGTCGAATCGCCGCCAGGGCGGTCCGCGAGACCAGCGACATTGGGTCGCGCGGCACCGGGCACCGGCGGCTCCAAGACCGGCCGCCGTGCCGCCGCCGGCCGATCCAACGCAGCGCGCTGCTGCTCGGCCAACTTACGTTGCTTCAATACCTGCAGTTGCAATGCGGCCCGTTGCGCCAATGCGAGCTGTTCCTGCAATACGACCTGTTGCCGCTCTTCGAGCCGCCGCCTCGCTTCGACGCGTTGCCGCGCGGCTTGCGGCGATTGCTGCGATTCCCTCCAGGCGGTCCGTTGGGTTTCGCGCAGGACGGCCCATTCGGCCTCGGACAGGCGTGGCAGGCCCGTCGTGCCGCGGACGACTGCGCCGTGGATGCGTCGAAACAGGACCACGCGACCGCCGGAGATCGCGACCCAGTACGGGGGCTGTTCTCCCGGTTGCCGCCAGCGCTCGTCGAGCATGCGGACCAGCTCGTCGCGCTGCGGATCGCTGAGCCAGAGTACCTGATCGAACGCCGCCAGCCAGTTCACGATGCGTGCCTGTCTGCGCCGCTCTTGCTCCGCCTGCCGCTCGTCGTCGTATTTGGCGCGCCGGGCGGCGTCGAGCGCACCTTCGATCAGCCGTTCCAGACGTCTCTCTCTCGCCCTCGCATCGTCGGCGAACTGGACCCACGGCTGGATGCCGTGTTCGAGACCACTTCTCACCGCGGCGATCTCCTCCGCCACCAGCCGCCCGCCCGCTCGCTGCAAAACGGCCAGTTGTTCGTTCGTCGGGGCGCAGACCATGCGGACCAGCGCGAGCTTGGCCCGCACGAATTGATCGAGCTCGCGCTCGATGGCCTTGATCGCCTGCCGAGTCGGTTGCACATCGATTTCGACGTCGACCAAGTCATCGTCGGCGTCGTCGATCAGGCCAACGTCGCCCGCTTGCACTTTCATTTGGGCGGCGGCCGGGATCGGTGCGAACGACGTGGCGATCGCCACCAGCGCCGAGAGGCAAATGCGCCCCACATGGGCAAAAACGTTCATGGCGACACCTCACGCCGCGGCCCAAATAGGGTCCCGACAAGCTCCCATTGGGCCTCGTCGAACAGGGGCCGCAGCAGGTCCGCGGGGACTCTGGCCGCGATTTCCCGCGCGTCGAACGACCCGCCGGCGAGCGCCTCGCACCGCTCGCGCAGCGGCGCCGACAGTTCCAACCAATGCGCGTCGGTCAGCGGAATTCGCTCGGCAATCATTGCCACGACGCTTTGCCGAGCGGTCTCATCGGCGAATTCCCGGCGCGCCGTTTCGACCGCGGCAACCTGCTGGGCCTGTTCCTGGGAAAGGACACGCGTGAGCAGCTTACGAAACTTCGACGAATCGTCGGTGATCGCCGTGCTCGGCGAGGTGACCAGCGCCATCTCTTCGGGCGCGAACCTGACGCCCCGGCCGGCTTGCTGCTCGGAGGCGAGCTTCACGTTGAGCGCGGCCAAACGCTGTTGGTAGCGCTCGACGTCGAGCTTGCCCGCCAGTTCCAACTTGTGGCGCTGCGCCTTGGAAAGGCCCGCCGCCGCGTTAAGGTCGTCAAGCACAAGCATCAGGAACGACGCGAGTTGCGGCACCTCAACCTGGTAGTGTGCCGTCATTCCCGCCGCTTGCACGCGCGCGCCGTCAGCCATCGCAATCATCGCCGCCCGCGGCGGCTGGGGCTGGCGCAGCGGCCCGACCGGGCGGGCAGGTCCCGCGGCTTCTTCTTCGGCGTCGTCCACCTCGGCACCAGCGTTCATTTCCTTCACTGGCGCCGCGACGGCCAGCGGAACCGGCCGCCGTTGGACGAAGGGGCGGGGCTGTTGCGACTCGGTCCATGCGGCGCGTTGCGCGGCGCTCAGGATGACCGTCCAATTTGCGTCGGGCAGCTCGGGAAGGGCCCTGCTCACGGCCGCGCTGCCCGTTTCCACGCGTTGGAACAGGAGAGTGTCGCCGTTGAAAATCGCCGTATATCGCGACGGCGGTTGCTTGCTCCGCCGCCAATGGGCGGCGAGCACGCGGAGGAGCTCCTCTCGCTGCAGGGCTGACAGGAACAGCTTCTTGTCGACGGCCGCCACCCAATTGTGAAACCTCGCCTGCGCGAGCCGTTCGTCGACCGCGAGCCGCTCGCGGTCGAGCTTCGCGGCGCGCTCGCCGTCGAGCGCGGCGTCGAGGGCCGATTCGAATTCCTGATCCAGCACGCGGTCGGGCGAGCCGATGGCCGGGAGGACGGATTCGGGCAACTGATGAGTAACCTTGACCCATTTCGCGATTTCGTCCATCCGCCCGGCAACGAGCCTTTCGCCCGCCGCGCGCACGGCCGCGGTTTGTTCCGTCGTCGGCGCGCAGGCCCGGCGGACGAAATCGAGCTGGGCCTGCACTCGCCGCTCGAGGGTTTGCCGAGCCGTCCCGACCAACACGTCATCCTGCGCGCGTTGCGATTCCGGCAGTGCTTGCCGCTGGTCTTCGGGTACGGCTCGCGGAGGGACCTTGCGGCGACCTACGACGCCGAGACCTGACCCTTCCAGTCGGCGCACTTCGGGTACGGCTTGCGGAGGGGCTTTGCGGCGGGCTTGCGCCCTTACCTGCGCGGCGGCCTCCATCGGCACGAACGAAATGGCGATCGCCACGAGCGCCCAAAGGCGGCCGCATCGCCTGTAAGCAATGCCGCCGCGATCTAGTGGTTGGGGCAGAACCCGGGCTGTGCTTGAAAAAGGAAGCCAGACCCCATCGAGCTCATCTCGATGGTGAACAAGATGAACTCGGCCGTCGTAGGGCCGCGGAGCGGCCGAAGATGTGTTCGGGATACCCACCGGCGGAGCGTGGGAATAGGGAAAGCGCCAATGGCCCGTCATGGCACAACCCCGCCCCCTTCCAAGCGATTGAAGTACTCGTCGAGCCCGGCGCGGAACTCCTCGGGCAAGATCCGGCCGGCTTCGCCGGAGGCTTGCTCGACCTCGCGCTGGTCGGGCCGCGCCTTTTCGTTCGCGCCGGTGCCGATCAGCGCCAATGCGGGACCCTCGGGCTTCTCGTCGGCGCCGCCCCCGCCGGGCGTGGAACCGCCGCCCCCGCCGCCTCCCTTGGCACTCATCCGTTTCGCCTCAATCAGCAATTCGATCACTTCCGTCTCGGCGGCAATCGCCGGCGGGCCGGTGTCGGGCCGGCCGAGAATGTCCGCCGCCTCGCGCATCACTTCACCCACGCGCGTTAACAAGGCGATTTCCTTGCCGAACTCGGCGGCCCCATCGGGCAGGTCACGCATCCGTTGCGTAGCGGTCGCAACCCGCTCGCGCAGCTCCTCCTGCGTGGTCGCCAGCGCCGTCGCCTGGAGTTCGCGCTCGGCGGCATCCAGGCCGGCCCGCGCTTGCTCGGCGACGCGAGTCTCCTCCCTGAGATTGATTTCGGCTTCCAGAATCTGCATGACTTCCAACACGAGCGACGGCGGCAAACTGCCGCGCGATTTGCCGCCCGGTCACATGCCGCCAGAAGCGGGGTCAACCAGGTCCTCGGCCCAACGGTCGAGCGTGTCGGACCAGTATTCGCACTGGGCGATCGACAAACCCGCTTCTTTCGGCAAGTCGTCGCCCACCTGCCGCAGATTGGCGACGATTTCGACCTTTCGCATGTCGTCGAGCACGTTCTTGAACTTGGTCATGCGACGGCGCTCGTAATAGGCTTGCATGTCGTCGATGATCGTGCCGACGCTATCGGTGAGGTGAACTTGTTCGCCCGCCAAAGTCTTCAAGATTTCCTGCTGGACGGCGTCGATTCGATGGGGGGCGACACCAAACACACCCCACGTGCGACCGCCCAGTTCGCCGGCCACGCGGGTCTCGCGCCGCGCCACGCCCTTCAAGCGCTTCACGAACGTGCTCCCCTCGAGGTTGGCCAGGATTCGGTTCAGCTCGTCGGCGACTTTGGCGAATTCGTCGAGCAGGTCCTGTTGTCGCTCGACCGCCTCGTCTAGCTTCTGTCCGGCGGCGCAGGAGGCGTTGGGATTCGACTTGACGCCGCCGACGAGCGTCGTCTGTGGCAAGCCCAGGCTGGGCGCCCCTTTCGCGCCGCTGGGCGGGGGTTGGTTTTCGCCCGGCGGTTCCGGCGGCTGCTGCGTCGATTCAATATCGGCGATCGAAGGAACGGGCGGTTTGGGCGGCGATTCCCCGTCCGGCGGCGGGCTGGATCCGCTGCTGGGGTTCGCGCGAACCTGGCCGACCTGCGGTCCGGCCGGGTCGGAGGGCTTGGCGGCCGATTTGTCGTCCGTTGGTGGCGAGTTGGGGCTGGTGTTGGCGGCCGCCCGTGCCTCGCCATCGCCCGGCTCGACCGGCTTCGACGACGAGGAGGCAAGCGAAGGCGCGGCCGAGGCCTGCTTGAGCAAGTCGGCGACCGACGGCATGCGGTTGGCCGAAATGTCCTTGAGCACTTGCAGCATTTCGGCCCATTTTTCCAGGTGCCCAGGGCCGAATTCGGGGTTGCGGGCGGCCTGGCTGACCAGATCTTCACCTACCGCGGTCAGTCCTGAAAGCCTCCGGCCATTGGCGCGCTCGGAGGCGGCCTGGTTTTCGATGCGGCGGCGCGTGTCTTGCCGATCGAGCTCGTCGGCGGCCAGTGCGCGAAGCTCCTTGTTGGTTTCGTACAATTGCAGCTCGCGGTCGCGGACCTCCAACGAATTCCGCTGCCACTTGCTCAACTGTTCGGTCAACCAGAGCGCGTGCTGCTGTGGGTCGAGCACGTACAGCGTGTAGGTTTGCGTGTAAACGCGCTCTCGGCCCGGCAAGTAGTCTTCGACGAAGATCCGCACTTCGACGGCCTGCGGCTCGATGCCCAGCGCCTTGGCTGAAAAGGTGCCCGTCGCTTCGAGCCGCTGGCGCTCGCGGTCGCCGGCCGCGAGCAGGCGTTCGCCCTTCGCGGGTGTGACGCCGGCTTGCTCGTCATCGAAGCCCCGCCATTCCATCCCCACCTGTTTGATGCCGAAATCGTCCACCGCCCGCACCGTGAAATTCAGCGATTCGGTGTCGAGTACGACTTTCCGCCGCGGCAGGTTTTCGCACACGATGCCCGGCGCCTCGTCGTCGTGCCCTTCGATCGAGAGTGTGAAGGGTGCCAGCCCGGTCAGTCCCAATTCGTCGCGCCAGCGCAGCTCCATCTTCCGCGATTCATCCACGCGGGATGGCGGGGCGACGAGCGAGGCGCCGCGCGTCGGCCGCGGCTCGCCGTTGACCGTGGCTTCAGCCAATTCGCGGTTGGCGGTGGCCGTGAAGCCGACGTCGCTCCCCTTCACGACCGACAGCGACCCTCCCCGCGCGTCGCTTTCGAAAGGTCGTTCGCGACCGAGGTACTCGGGCAGCGTGACCTCGGCCGAGAGCTTGCTCAACTCTGGACGGTGCGTCGGCTCGATGTACACGCGCTGTCGCGAATCGCCCGCGCGGACGCTCAGCCAGCCCGGCTCGACCTGGGCCGGAACCTCGAACGTGTAGCAACCGTCGGCCAGCGTCGCCGCGACCGGAGTCTGCTCTCCGAACCGCGCGGCCGCCTGGGCGGGCCGCCAGCGTGACGATTCAGACAGCCGCGTCGTGAGCGAGAACGGCTCGCCGTGCGGAACGACCAGCCGTTGGGGCACCGGCTCGACCACCGCGAACGTGTAGCGCGGAACGTCGCGCCACGGCGCGACGAATCGCAACGCCGCGTTGACCGCCGCGGCGGGCGCTACGACCAGCAGTCCGATCGTCACCAGGCTCGGCACGGCCGCAGCGCAGGCCCAACGGCGATGTCGCGGGTTCGGCACGGCGCCGCGGAAGTCGCGCTGCGCCGCTTCGCCCGCCACCTGCCGGATCGCCGCGTCGCACAGCGCTCGGGAACGGACCTGCTCGGTTTCGCTTTCCACCAGCTCGATGATGCCCAACAGTTGGTCGCCGATCTGCGCGTGCCGCCGGGAAAGGAGACGTGCTAGTTGGGGTAGCTTTCGCTGGCGCCAGATCCAGCGGTAGGCGTAAAACGGGACGACGCCCCCCACCGCCAGCGCCACGGCCAGGATTGCCAACCGCAAGGAGGCGGGCGTGTCGGCGAAGCGATCGAGCGTGAACACGATCAGGAACGCGACGAGTACTCCCAGCGTGGCGACGGCCAGGGCTTCGGCGGTCTTGATCGACCAGACGCGCCGGCGAAAGCCGAGCAGTTGGTCTCGTAATCCTTCGGGAAGCTCCGGTCCATGAGGAACTTGGGCCACGCTCATGT
>DATLQY010000264.1:0-11311 GCA_035534975.1 Pirellulales bacterium | reverse complement strand
TGCCGTTCCAGCTCGGCTCCGTGCCGGCGGCGCGGAGCATGGCACAGGCGAAGACGACCGAGACGGTGCCGGAATCCAACGACGGCGGGGAGATGGCGGAAGGCAGAAGGCAAACAATGGCAGAAAGGAAAAGGGGGAAAGGAGAGAGTGGGCAGACGGCGGACGTCAGTGGTTAAGTTTCAGACCGAGAGACGCAGACCGAGGGACGCAGGGTTCAGGGTTCAGGATTTTGGCTTCCTCCCGAACCCCGAACCCCGAACCCTGAACCCTGAACCCTGAACCCTGAACCCTGAACCCTGAACCCCGAACCCTGAACCCCGAACCCCGAACCCCGAACCCTGAACCCTGAACCCCGAACCCCAAACCTCGAAGCTCTACAACCACCTTCCGTGCCCCCCGCCACTCACGACCCCGGACACAACCCCTTCGCCACGCGCTACGTCCGCCCGGGCGCGGTGCGGTACCTTTTTCCGCCGGATTGCAACGCCGAGCGACTGCTCGAACGTTTGCGAGTCAACGGTTGGTGGGGCCAAATCGTCGGGGCGCACGGAAGCGGCAAGTCGTCCCTCCTGGCGGCGCTCTCGCCCGCCCTTGCCTCCGAGCGCCGCGTCATCTTGCTGGCATTGCACGACGGCCAACGGCGCCTTGACGCGGGCTGGCGAGAAAGGAATCCGCTTGACGCCAACTCACTGGTCGTCGTCGACGGCTATGAACAACTCAGCCGTTGGAGCAAATTCCGCCTCAAGTGGTTTTGCCGACGGCGCGGCGCCGGCTTGCTCGTCACGGCCCACGCCAACGTCGGCCTGCCAACGCTGTTCGAAACCGCGACCGACCTGCCGACTGCCCAGCGAATCGTCGCCGGCCTGCTGGCGCCGGGTGATCAAACGATCGGTCTCGACGACGTCGCGCAGGCATGGCAGGCGCGCGCGGGCAATTTGCGCGAGGCGCTCTTCGATCTCTATGATCTGTACGAGCAACGCCGTGGGGCCGGTCGCAATGGCGGCAATGCCTGAACCACAGGTGATTCGAAGACGCCTCTGTGAGCTGCCCACGTCGATCGGCCGGCCGATTCCCGACGCCGTCGTGCGAACGACAACTGGCGGTAAAGGCGGCAAAAGAGTACAATGTGCCTTGTGATTTTGTACCGCCCACGGCGGGCCGCGCATGCGAGTGTCGCCGGCGACGCGCGGGAGAAGCGTATGGCGGCGAATGACGGCATTCAATTCAACCGAAACGGCTAAAGGACTCATGCCCACACAGCCCGAACCAATTCCGCAGTCGCTCGCGAATTGCCGATCGCCACAGTTGCATGCACCGCGCGCGGCGGTGGTCGAGGTCGCGGACTTGGCACAACAACAGGGCGTGACGCCACTGCGGGACTTTGACGCGCTTCTCGCCGGCTGCGACTTTTGGCCCGACGACGAAACCGCGGATGATTTCGTCGCTGCCGTACGAAATTGGCGGCGGGAGGTAACTGAGCGGAGACACCTTTAGATGGACGACCCACGAGCGATGTGTTCAAAGGATTGGAGACAGCGACATGCTCACGCTAGTGACAGGGGCCACGGGCCTGGTCGGCAATAATGTAGTCCGACTCTTGCTCCAGCGCGGCGAGGCGGTGCGCGTGCTTGCGCGCGAAGGCTCCGATCGTCGCCCGCTCGAGGCACTCGACGTCGAACCGGTTCAGGGCGATGTCCGCGACCAGGAATCGATGCGCCAAGCCTGCCGTGATGTTTCGCGCGTGGTACACGCCGCGGCCGAGGTGCATATTGGATGGTCGGGTTTGAATCGACAGCGCGCGATCAATGTCGACGGAACGCGGCACGTGGCCGTGGCCGCGCGCGAGGTGGGCGCGCGGATGGTCCACGTTTCGACGGTTGATACCCTGGGTCACGGCACACGGGCCAGGCCGGCCGACGAAAACACCCCGCTGGGCGGTCATGTCGCTTGCCCCTACGTCGTCACCAAACGCGAGGCGGAACAAGCGGTGATGGAACAATTCGAACTGGGACTCGACGCCGTGATCGTCAATCCGGCCTACATGCTCGGCCCATGGGACTGGAAGCCCTCCAGTGGCCGCATGCTACTGGCTGTAGCGCGCGGCAAGGGCCTGTTTGCGCCGCCGGGCGGCAACGACTTCTGCGACGTGCGCGATGTGGCGGCCGGCATCCTCGCGGCGGCCGAGCGCGGCGTGCGCGGCCAACGCTACATACTGGGCGGCGAGCCGCTTTCGTACCTCGAAGCCTGGCGGATGTTCGCCGACGTCAGCGGCGGTCGGCCGCCGCGGCGCGTGGTGGGCCGGCGATTGTTGCGAATGGCCGGCATCGTCGGCGGCCTCTGGGGCCGGATCACGCGCCACGAACCCGACGTCAACACCGCCGCCACTGCCATGTCGGTAATGGAGCACCATTTCCATAGCGACCGGGCCGCCGCGGAGTTGGGCTATTCGCCCCGGCCCGCGCGCGAGGCCGCCGAGGCCGCGTGGGACTGGTTTCGCCGCTTTCAGCCCATTTGAGTAGCGGAACTCGTGAGAGTTCCGATTCGTACCCAATGCTTCGGAATTCTCACGAATTCCGCTACGCCGCGCGCGAAACGTGGGGTGAATTTCCAAGGGTTGAACTCGGATGACCCCAAGCACCTCGCTCACGATGATCGGCCGCGATGCCGAGGCGTCGCTCGCCCGTGCGTTGGCGACGACGGCGGACCTGGTGGACGAAATCGTGTTCGTCGACACCGGCTCGACAGACCGCACGTGCGAGCTGGCGGCCGCCGCTCGCGACCGGCACGGCCGGCAGGCGCGAGTGTTCCCATTTATTTGGTGCGACGATTTTTCCGCGGCGCGCAACGAGAGTCTACGGCAAGCGACAGGCGAATGGGTCTTCTGGATGGACTGCGACGATTGGCTCGACGAGCCAGACCGGCAGGCCCTGGCGAAGCTCATCGCCGGACTGGACGACGAGCACGTCGTCTACCAGATGCTGCACGTCAGCCCCGCCGCCTCCGACGGCGGCCATCCCGCCTCGACGGCGATTCAGGACCGCTTGTTCCGCAATCTGCCCGAGGTCCGTTGGCAAGGCCGCGTTCACGAGCAGATCGTGCCCGCCGTGCTGCGCTCCGGGGGCACGGTCCGCACGACGTCGATCGCGATCCAGCACACGGGCTACGACGACGCGGCCGAGCGGCGGCGCAAGGTCGAGCGCAATTTGCGGCTCCTGGAACTGGAAAACGCGGAGCGTCCGGACAACGGACACACGCTGTTCTACCTGGGAATGACCTGCGGCATGGCGGGCCGGCCGGCCGAGGCGATCGTGTACTTGGAACGCAGCCTCGCTATCCTCTCGCCGCGATCCCGACTTCGGCCGCGGCTCTACCTGTTGCTGGCCGATTGCTGCCGGCTGGCGGGCGATGCAGCCCGAGCGCGGGCCACGTGCCGCGAAGGGTTGGCGGCGTTTCCCGGCGACGCGGACTTGGCGCGCTTGCAGCAAGATTTGCGCGGGGAACCGCCATCGTTCCGTGTGCCGGGGTGGCTTGCCTTGCTGGTCGGCGCGGGGCGAGCTAGAATGTGACAAGAACTGGCCGGCCCATCGCCGCCCATGAAACCGAACGTGTACGTTGCGATCAGAAGTTACTGGCGCGTCGTGGATTGCGACGTGGCTTCGGAGTCGGTCAAGCCGCGCGCGTCGGACGATCGGAAGTGGAGCATGTCGACGTCGATCACACCGTTGCCGGGCTCCCTGCCCGACCCACTCTATCCCGATTCCGACGGCGAACCGATGGGTGAAACCGACCTCCACGTCGCGGCCATATTGCACCTCTATGACGCTTTGCGGAGGCATTTCCGGCGCCGGGAAGACGTGCATGTGGCGGCCGACCTGTTCTTGTACTATGAAGAGGGAAACCCTTCAGCATGCAAGGCGCCCGACGTGATGGTCACCAAGGGCGTTCAGGGCAATCACCCGCGGCGATTTTTCCGCACCTGGGAAGAGCAGGTCTCACCGACGGTGATCATCGAGGTGACTTCGGACAAGACGCGCGCCGAAGACGAGAAGGTCAAGCCTGAGCTTTATGCGCGGATTGGCGTCCGTGAGTACTTCATTTTCGACCCCGAACTCGAGGTCCGCCGGGAGCGGCTGCGGGGCTTTCGCTTGAAACGCGGCCAGGTTTCGCGGCTCGCGCCGGAGGCCCAAGGACAAGTCACGAGCCGAGAGCTTGAACTGGTGCTCGAGCCGGAAGGCCATCTGCTTCGACTTTTCGATCCTGCGACCGGCCGAAGGATCCTCACCGGCGAAGAGCAGGAGGATGAAGTGGTGGCCCAACGCGAGCGCGCGGACGCCGAACATCGACGAGCCCAGGAGCAACAACTCGAAAACGATCGTTTGCGTCGCGAGATCGAATTGCTGAAACGCGATTCTTCGGGCAAATGAGCATGCCCGGCCGCAGGCCATGCCTCATCGTCAGTTGACGGGACTACATTTTTTCGACGACGTCGATTCCCATCAGCGCCAGCCCCTGTTTCAACGTCCGCGCCGTCAGGTCGCAGAGCAACAGCCGGCTGTCGCGGACGGCGGGCGTTTCGGCCTTGAGCACGGGGCACTGCTCGTAGAACGTCGAATAGGCGTT
The DNA here is from genome assembly GCA_035534975.1 of Pirellulales bacterium. Lineage (GTDB taxonomy): Bacteria > Planctomycetota > Planctomycetia > Pirellulales > JAICIG01 > DATKSN01. The sequence continues at coordinate 6,691 of DATLQY010000264.1, read as the reverse complement.
TGCCAAATCGAACAGGTACGTCGTCAGTTGGTTGGGCCGGTAATCGGCGACGGTGAATTCCAGCGCCTCGGAAAACCTCAGCACGCTCAAGGCGAGCGCGCGTTCGGCCGGCACGTCGAGGAGGATTGCGGGGTGACCGGCGCGAAATTGGTCGAGATCGACGCCGCCCTTGCGAAACACGCTGCGCACACGCGCATAAGCGTATTGCATGTACGTGGCCGTGTTGCCGTTCATGGCGACCATTTTGTCGTAGCTGAACACGTAATCGCTGCCGCGGTTCTGTGAGAGGTCCGCGTACTTGATGGCCGAGATCCCCACCACTTCGGCGACTTGCCGCCGAGCCTCGGCCGATAGTTCCGGACCGGTCTTCTTGTCGTCGTCGTTGGCCGCCACCACCTGTCCGGCCCGCGCGACCGCCTCATCGAGCAGGCCCATCAGCCCCACCGTGTCGCCCGATCGGGTCTTGTAGGGTTTGCCATCTTCGCCCAGCACCGTGCCAAAGCTGATGTGCTCGAATTTGACGTTTTCGTAGCCCCATTTCCGCGCCGCCGCGAACAGCAACTTGAAGTGATCGCTCTGTCGACTATCGACGACGTAGAGCACGGTGTCGGGCCGCCAGGTCTCCATCCGGTACTGGATCGTCGCCAGATCGCTCGTGGCGTAGAGGTAAGCGCCGTCGCGCTTCTGCACGATCATCGGCACCGGGCCGTCGTCGAAAAAGACGCACACTGCGCCGTCGCTCTCGCGCGCGATTCCCCGCCGCCGGAGGTCGTCGACGACGGCGGCGAGCCGGTCGTGATAAAAGCTCTCGCCGAGCGTGTGGTCGAACCTTACGCCGAGCCGGTCGTAGACTTGCTGAATCGCGGCCAGGCAGGGGGGCATGAATTCCCGCCACCACCGCAGGTTCTCGGGGTCGCCGGCGTGGAGCGCGGCGGTTTCAGCCAGCACGGCCGAAGCGATGCCGGCGTGCCGGCGGGCCAATTCAGCCGACGCGGGATCGCGCTCGACCGCGTTCAATTTGGCCTGCAATTCATCCAACTCCGCCCGCGACTGGTCGAGCGTCTGCCGCGACTTCTTGAGGTCTTGGGCGGCCTTCTTATCTGCCTTGGCGTCGCCGCTCGGCGCGGCGGCGCCACGCGCAAGGGCGGCTTCGTCCTTCGCCACCTTGTCGCGGAGCCGTGGCATTTCGACCAGCCCCGCATGGTAATCGACCAGGCGATGGACCAGCTTGTAGAGCCGTGCCAATTCGTCGACCGGCCGCTCGCGATAGGCCGCCTCGTCGCGAAAGTGACGGAAGCCGTAGATGATCATACCGAACTGCGTGCCCCAGTCGCCCAGATGATTGTCGCCGATCACCCGGTGGCCGAGGAACTTGAGCGTGCGATAAAGGCTGTCGCCGATGACGGTCGAGCGGATGTGGCCCACATGCATCGGCTTGGCCACGTTGGGGGCCGAATAATCGATGACGAACGTCCGCGGCTGAGTGACCGGTTCGACGCCCAAGCGCGGGTCGGCGACCGCTGCCTGGAGCCGCGCGGTCAGCCAATCGTCGTTGAGTCGCAGGTTGATGAAGCCCGGCCCGGCGATCTCGGCGGGCAAACACAGATCGCCAAGCGAGAGCTTCGCGACGAGTTCCACCGCGACGTCGCGCGGGGCGCGGCCCAGCCGCTTGCCCAGCGGCATCGCGCAGTTGGCCTGGTAATCGCCGAATTTCGCGTCCTGACTGGGGCGCACCTGAACGGCCAGGTCGGCGATTTCCAGCGTCGAGAGGCCGGCTTCCGCGGTTAGCTCGCCCAGGGCGGTTGCGAACCGCCGCCGGAGCTCGGAAAGGACGTTCATTGGTACTCCGTTGGGCGGGATTCCATCCCGCCATCCAGCGTTTCGATACCAGGCTACCCGCCGGCCGCCGGCAAATCGACCGGCACGCGACCGGCGTCACACCAGAGTTGCTCCAGGTCGTAGTACCCGCGGGCTTCCTCGTCGAAGAGGTGAATCACCACGTCACCGTAGTCGAGCAGAATCCAACGGCTGTCTTGATAGCCTTCGACTCCCAGGCGGTGGTCGCCCAGATCATCTTCCAGCTTGTGGTCGATCTCCTCGCTCATCGCGTGCAGTTGGCGGCGGCTCGTGCCAGTGGCCACGACGAAATAGTCGAAGACCGCGGTCAACTCCCGCATGTCGAGCACCATGATATCTCGACCTCGGTTTTCGGCGGCACAGCGTGCCGCCGCCAGCGCGAGTTCGAGAGAACGACCAGATTGTGACGCGAGCGAATGTTGGCCGATGCTGGAAATCGCCACAAATGTCCTTTCGTGCAAGGGAATCGGGACCCCCCTTCATTGTACATCGGAAGGACCGGCTTGCCACCCTCCGGGTTCGCCGGTCCGGGACGTTTGTCGCACAGGAACGGGAATCGTAGCGTGCAAGCAGGCGGATGTTATAATTGCTGGCGCCGCGAATGACTATGAACACCATTGGACCAACACACTCATGAGCACCTGGATCGAAGAAGGGCAAAAGGCCCCCGATTTTACGCTCCCCTCCCACGATGGCGAGAAGGTCAAGTTGAAGGACCTCCGCGGCCGGCCAGTGGTGCTCTATTTCTATCCCCGCGACGACACGCCCGGCTGCACTCGCGAGGCCTGCGCTTTCCGTGATCGCCAAGCGGAGCTCGCCAAGCTGGGGGCCAAAGTGTTGGGCCTGAGCACCGACGACGAGGCGAGCCACGTGAAATTCCGCGAGAAGTTCCAGCTCAATTTCCCCTTATTGGCCGACATCGAGCACAAAGTGGCCGAGAAGTACGGCGCCTGGCAGGAAAAGAACATGTACGGGAAGAAGTCGTGGGGCATCCAGCGATCGACTTTCCTGATCGATTCCGAGGGGGTCGTGCGCAAGGTCTGGAAGCGGGTTCAAGTCGACGGACACGACGAACAAGTTCTCGCCGCGCTGCGGGCCCTTTGAGCCGCCTTTTGAGGCACCCGCTTTGAGACACCGCCGCGCATGGAAACCTTCCTCTACAACACGGCCATGGCGCTTGTGCTCGCCACCGCGCTGTGGGTCGTGCGCAGGCACCGCACGGCCGCCGGCGCCGTCGCGGCCGGTTGCGGGTTGGTGAGTTTGGCGTGCCTCTTGGCCATCGGGCTCGGTGGGCAAAGGTTCTCCGGCGTCAGGCTCTTGGCCTATGGCCTGTTTCTGCACACGGGGCTCCTGTTGGCCGGCGTCGCGATCATCCTGCGAAACCGATCGCGCCCGTTCGCCATTGCGGCGGCGACGGCCTGCCTGCTCTTGGAGCTGGTTGCCGCCGACTCCTTTCTTGTCGAACCGCACTGGATCGAGGTTACCCATGTTCAGATCGCCAGTCCAAAGCTCAGCCGCCCGCTAAGAATGGCGATCGTGGCCGACTTGCAGACCGACAGCGTAGGCGAATACGAGCGCCGGGCACTGGAGCTCGTCCTCCGAGAGCAGCCCGATTTGATCGTGATGGCGGGCGACTACATCCAGGAGTGGAACGACGGCCGCCGAGCCGCGCAACAAGAACGTCTGCGGTCGGTGCTACGGCAGATTGACTTCCGCGCGCCTTTGGGCGTTTATGCGGTCCGCGGCAACGCCGACGCGCCTGACTGGGAGAAGGCCTTCGCACAAACGGAAGTCACGACGCTCGATGCCACCGGTTCCGTCGACGTGGGCGAGTTGCGGATCACCGGCCTGGCGATGAGCGACTCGTTCTTGACCTCGCTACGGATCGATCCAAGTGAGCGATTCCAGATCGTCGTCGGGCACGCCCCCGATTTCGCGTTGGGCGAGATCCATGCGGAGCTCCTGGTGGCCGGTCACACGCACGGGGGCCAGGTGCGGCTACCGTGGTTGGGCCCGATCATGACCCAGTCGGAGGTGCCGCGGAGCTGGGCGGCGGGCGTCACGCAACTGGGGCATGATAAGAAACTGGGCCATGACAAGACGCTCATCGTCTCGCGCGGCATTGGCATGGAACGCGCGGCCGCGCCCCGGATTCGGTTTCTCTGCCGACCGCAGATCGTCGTCGTCGACCTGGTGCCCGTGGGGCAGGTTTCCAACCTGCCATAGAAGTCCAGTTGCCTTCCTTGCTTGCGCTGCGGGTTAGTGTGGGACCATGAATAATCCGCCTAAGCTCCGTGAATCACGACCGTTTTCAGCTCGGTCATTTCTTGCACGGCGTACTTTGGTCCTTCCTTGCCTAGCCCGCTCTCTTTGAGACCGCCGTAGGGCATCAGGTCGGCCCGCCAGGCCGGTCCCCAGTTGATATGTATGTTTCCCGAGTCGATCTCGCGCGCGAAGCGAATCGCCCATTCGAGATTGCGGGTGAAGATGCCGGCACTGAGACCGTAGCGTGTGTCGTTGGCCAGGGCGATGGCCTCGTCGACGTTGGCCGCGCGGGTCACGGCCACGGCTGGACCAAACAACTCGTCGCAACTGATTCGCATCCGAGGGTCGACGTCGGCCACCAGGGTCGGCTCGTGTAGCGTTCCACGCCGGCCGCCGCCCGCCAGCAGCTTGGCGCCCGCGGCCACGGCCTCGTTGATCCACTCGCCGACCCGCGCCGCATCGGCTTCGCGAATCAGCGGCCCCATTTGCACGGCCGGATCGAGCGGATTGCCCGTTCGCAACGCCGCGACCTTGGGCGTGAGCGCGTCGAGCAGGTCGCCGTAGACCCCTTCCACGGCGATCACGCGCTGCGTCGAGATGCAGGTCTGGCCCGCGTTGGCGAAGCCGGTGGCGACGGCCGCCTCGGCCACCTGCTCCAGGTCCGCGTCGTCGAGCACCACCAGAGGGCTGTTGGAGCCAAGCTCCAACGTGATCTTCTTCAGGCCCGCGGCGCGGCAAAGCTGCTCGCCCACGTCGCGGCTGCCGGTGAACGTCACCTTACGGACGCGCGCGTCGCGAACCAGGGCTTCGCCGAGCGTCGCCCCGGGGCCGGTCAGGCATGCGATCGTATCCGGCGGCAAACCGGCTTCGAGCAGGATCTCGACGAGCCGCAGGGCCGAGAGGGGCGTATCACTGGCGGGCTTGATCACCACGGCATTGCCGGCGGCCAGCGCCGGCCCGACCTTGTGGCAAACCAGGTTCAGCGGAAAGTTGAACGGCGTAATCGCCACGACCACGCCGCAGGGGACGCGTAATGTGAAGCCCAGTTTACCCTGACCGCCTGGCGCTCCGTCGAGCGGCAATACCTCGCCGGTGAGTCGCTTGGCCTCCTCCGCCGACAACTGCATCGTCTCGTCGGCCCGCATGGCCTCACCGCGTCCTTCGGCCAGCGTCTTGCCTTCCTCGAAGCTGATGGTGCGTCCCAGGTCGTTGGCCCGTTCGGCCAGCAAATGCGCGGCGCGGGCGAGAATACGAAACCGCTCGTGCCCCGGCAGGCGCCGCATCGTCGCGGCACCCGCGGTCGCGGCGGCCAGAGCACGATCGACGTCGGCGGCATCGGCCCGGGGCACCGTATCGATCGTCGAGCCGTCGAAGGGGTTCTTGACATCGATCCTCGTCGATTTCTCGACCCACTCGCCGGCAATGAACATTTTCATTTGTCGATCGTTTCCTTGACGGAGTCGGAGAAGGAAGGAGTGGATTAGGCGACAATTACAGATCGATACTGACTGAGGTTTGTGCTTCCGGCCGATTCCTCATTTCGACTGATCTTTCCATGGCCGCGCCGTCAGGGTCCGCAACTCGTCCAGCGTGAGCCAGAATTTCCCGTCGTTGCAATTCCGGCCGAGCCCGTGCCGCACGCAGAGCAGGTGCGCCATGGTGCGCGAAATCCCGACGCGCTTGGCGGCTTCCGTCAGCGTCAAACCCAGCGTTGGCGGGTTTTTGCGTGATGACGCTCCCGACGTAACGACTTTGTGCTTCATGCGTTGCTTGGCCACAGGGCGTAGTCGGGCCAGGCGCTCCCGCTCGTTGGCACAGATCGCCGAACACGTCACGGCATGCCGCCGGCGACGTGCATCACTGAGCGGCGCGCCGCAATGGAGGCACTTGATGAGTTTCAATCGTTTCTTGGAGAGTTTCCCACGTTTGGCTGCCATGACATTGCTCGCCGACACCATGCACTTTGCGCACGCCTCAGTTTTCAAGCGTACTTTCACGGTGCGATGCATGCAACCCGCGCCCCATTCCGGCGAAGGCGAACGGGAGCCGCTATACGAAAAAGGCGATAGGCGTTGGGGTCACCGGAACCCGAACACCTATCGCCTGGCCTTCCGAGGGTGCCTAGTACACACCGACGCCGACCGACACGCCGCGTCCATAGCCCCAGCCCGGTCCCCAAATGGGTCTGCCAACGTATGCGCCCGGACGTGCGTAGACGCGTGGGCCGACATACGGACGATAGGGGGGAGCCGCGACTCGAACAGCCGTCCGAACCGGGGCAATAGGTCGCCGCACAAATACCCCCGCCGAGGCCGGGGCGGTCGCCGACACGAAAAAGACCCCCATCAACGTCGCGATCATTGCAAAGCGTTTCATGACTTTCTCCTTTCACTCATTCACATTGATCAGGTTTCCTCTGCCTTTGTGGTAAGGCAGATCGCGTGCCAAACGCATTGCAACAATACGCAAGTCTAACATATAAAATCAGTTGCGATGTAATCGTGGCTTTAGGAACAGCATCGATTCTCTTGTTCGCCCAACGCAAGTGACATCATTCCGATTCTCAATG
>DATLQY010000263.1:0-2785 GCA_035534975.1 Pirellulales bacterium | reverse complement strand
TACCGTCCGCCGGCCGGCGGGTGCCAGGTGCCGGTAAATACGTCCGGCTCCGACGAGCCGGCCCTCACCGGCACCGCGACCGAATGTCCCGCCTCGTTGAACACCTGCACACTCACCTCCGCGTTCGCCAGCGGCGAGTCGGCCCCCGCCTGTCGCACGGCGCGGATTTCGACGGGCTTGCCGACTTCATAATCGGGCCGGTTCGTGCTCACGACCAACGGCGGGCGTTCGTCCTTGAGTTGTCGTCCAGCCATCCAGCGGACGGTTTGGCTCCAAAACCGCGCAAAGAGCGTGTCGGCCTGGCCGGTCAGCCGCGTCAGACGGCTCCAGTGCCAGGTGGTGTCGGCTGCTATCACCAGGGCGTGGCCGGAACCGTATCGGCCCAGTGCCACGACCGGAGCGGGCTGCCCCTCGGCGACAAAGCCTGGATTCACGGCCAATACATCGGCACTTGCCTTGGCACGCTCGACGAGACACGAGCCAGCCAGGTGCGGAGAGCTGCTCCAAAGCGACGCGTCCCGCACCCGATCACCCGTAATCTCGAAGATCGGGTGCTGGCGGCCCGTCTCCGTCAGCTTGAGCACGAATGGGTCGTCGCTCTGCAGTGGTTCGGCGTCCTTGAATACGACCGGCACAACGTCCGCCAGCGGCGTGCCACGCAATCCCTTGGGGCCGAACGAACGATAGCCGCCCAGAACGACCAGCCCGTGGCCGTCGTGGACCCATTCGGCCAGCGCCTGGTACTCGCCGTTGGTAAGGAAGTCGCCCTCCATGTCGCCCAGGATCACGACCTCGAACTCCTTGAGCCGTTCGGTGGTGAGCAGGTTCCCCTCCGAACCAACCTGGGCCACGTTGGGGTTGGACCTGCGGACAATCGACACCAGGCTCACGTCGGGGTCGTCCTCCAGCCGGTTCTTGAGGAACTTGTATTCATAACGCAGGAAGCCTTCGAGGTAGAAGACCTTGATCGCGTTGGCGTCGACTTGAATGGCAAAGTGGCGGGAATTGTTGGCCGTCAGCCGCTCGCCCGGCTCGGCGGCGACCGAGGCGGTGTAAACGAAGGCGCCGGCTTCAGCCGGCGTAAGCTTGATACTCACCAACTGCTCGACATTACCGGCCGCCAACGGCACTTTCTGGCTGGCCAACTCCTCACGGCCACGTTTGATCGAAACCGTCGCGTCGATCTCGGGTCCCGAGGTCTTACTCACCAGCACATCGACCTTGATCTCATTATGGACAATCACGCGTTCGGGGGCCTGCACTCCGCGCACGGCCAGGTCGAGCCGGCTGGCGTCGGCATCGGGATGGAAACCGACGGTGTGAACGGGCACGGGCGTTTCGGTCCATGCCTGGAAATCCTCGACGCCCGTGTTGTCCATTCCGTCGCTCAGCAGCACGACGCCCAAGAGCGGTTTGGATCGCAATTGCGCGACGGCCTGGTGGACCGCGCCCGCCAGGTCGGTGCGTTCGCCGCGAGGCTCTTCGGGAAGGCCGGTAGAAAGCGACTTGCCAGTGATGTCGAAACGGTCGACCGCCAGCTCGGCACCGGAACGGTCACCTTCGAGCTCGTTTTGCAAGCGGTCGGCCGCGGCCCGCGCCAGCGAATAGCGCGATTGGCCGCTCGAGTCGGCCAACGACATCGAGAGCGAGTCGTCGAGCACAACGGCTACGCGCCCCGGATCGACCAGTTCGGCCGTGCGCGTCCAGACGGGTCGCGCCAGCGCCAGCACGAGTGCTGCGATACCGACGGCCCGCAACAGCATCAATGCCCACACCAACCGCTGTTCGCTACGGCGGAAGACGCCGCTGTAGGTAAACCACAACAGACCCCCTCCGGCGGCCAGCAACGCGAGCCAAAGCCACTCGTGGCGGACGTTTTCGAGTTCGAGCCTGGCGAAAAGCATTGGTATTGGGTTCGGGCGTCGGGCGTCGGGGGCGAACGTGAGGCAGGTCGTAGATTAGGCTTTCTGGCCTTACACAAACTTTGTCGACGTGCGGCTTTCCAATACAATCTACGGTATATTGGCCTTACGGGGCATGGGGTTACTCTAACTCGCACGGAGCGGACCACGCAACACCTGAAGGCGAGGAGGGACAATCGTAATGGCCATCAAAGCAACCGTAAAAGGGCGACGTTTGGAGCTCGACGTGCCAGACGATTGGCCAGATGGCACCGAAGTCGAGATTCAACCACTTGGGCAAGGAACGAATGGCAATGCTGACGCGATGTCGCCCCAACAGATTGCCGAAACCCTGGCGGCCATGGACCAAGTGGAGCCGATGGATCTTTCGGACGCCGAGCAGGCCGCTTGGGAAGCGGAACGACGTGCTCGTAAAGAAGGTGAAAAAGCCGAGTTTCTCGAACACGCCAAGAAGCTCGGCAGGATGTGGGAATGACGCGGTTCCTCCTCGACAGCGGTATTGGCATCCCTGTACTGGCGGAACTTGTCGCTGGCATCGAGCACAGCCGCAGCCGCGATCGGAACATTGGGCAATTGCACGGTGGTCTCCACCGACAGCGACCTTTTCGCCGTTCCTGGGCTGACGGTTGAAAACTGGCGATCGTAGAGGTCTCCCGGTCAAGGGCGTCAATCGGAACTTTCACGAGTTCCGCTACGAGATTGGGGCGCGCACCTTGTCGTCTCGTGCCGAGCGCATTGGCCCTACCGGCGGCGGCGCGACAATCTCTTGCGGCCGGCCGTAATGCCGCAGGCTGATGCGATTGGCCAGCCACGGCTCGACCAGCGCGACCGCCAGCGCGATCCAGAGCACGAGGTCCCAGAGC
>DATLQY010000262.1:0-3370 GCA_035534975.1 Pirellulales bacterium | reverse complement strand
CACTGGCGTGGGGATGGCGGAGATCGGTTTTCTTCGCTGCGCTTGCGGTGTTCCATTTGCATTCTCATTGCTTCGCAATGAGCCGCCCCGCCGGGCGCAGTCGGCGCGGTTTCCAATGGACCGTCGATGACTGCTTCCTCTGGGGGTCGTGGAGACGCAGGAGTTTTTGACGCGGGCGTGACCGGCCATCTCATTGCAGCGCAACGAGAAGGCACAGCCGATCAATCGTCGCGAATCGGCGGCGAAATAATTTTCGAAAACTGGCCTTGACCTGTTTTTCATCCGCGGATATTTACCGCACCTTCTTCTGCCAATTCCCAATTCAAGTCTTATGGTACGTGACCCGCCCGGGGTCGACGTCCGCTGGCACGGTGCGCCGTGACGCTTGGGCGGAAACTCCGGTCGCGCGGGCGAACGTTCGCGTTCCCCGCGGGGTCGATCGTCAATTGCGCGCGAACGAAACAAAATGTCGCCAGGGTCGGTCAAGCGCGACCGCCGATGGCCAAGAGCTAGCGAATCTCGAAAGGAGATCGTGTTGAAGACGACATCTTGGGTACTGATCCCTTGCGTGGCCGTGGGACTGACGTTGACCGCCGGGGCGGCCTTGGCCGCGCCGAACCCCGGAAGCTGGAACTTGCTCGTGGCAACGATGGCCTCCGGCCAATCCGGCGAAGAAAGCGAACCGGCGGGCAATGCCAAAGCCCAGGCCGCCGAGCTGCTCATTCGGGCGCGCCGGGCAATGAGGGCGGGCGATTTCGAAACGGCCGAGTCGCTGATCGAAAAGGCCGAGGGCCTGAATGTCAGTTATGGCCGTATATCCATAGTTGACACGCCCAAGAAGGCACGCCTCGATCTCGAACGGCGTAAAGGCGCGAAGGGCCGGGTCAAGCGCCCCAGTCAACTGTATGCGCCGCGCGATGACGAGTCGGACGAGAAACCGTCCTCCGCCCCGCGCGATCCGTTTGCCAACCGTGCCAGCCCGACCGGCGCCCCACTGCCGCCGCGCTCGATCTATTCCCCCGAGAAGACTCCGCCCAGCGAATCGGAACCCATGTCGGGCCTGACCGGCAACCAGGCATTTCCTGAGCGCTCGCCGTTCGGCAAGCGGCCCGTGACGGCGCCGCCCGACGACCTCGAAGACGAAGTGCGCATGGCGCCGCGGGGCGCGTCGGCGGATGAAGACAAGCGTGCCGAAAGCGACCGGCTGCTGCTGGCCGCGCGCCGGGCGCTGGCGGTGGGCGACGTGCGCCGGACCGTCGGACTGGCCAAGCAGGCCGAGGCATTGGGCTTGGACTACGAGTTCAACCAGGACTCGCCCGAAAAAGTGCGGGACATTGCCGCCCTGGCCGCGAAACTGGCCGAGCGCGCGCCCGATGAGCGAGGTAACGAGAGTTACCACCGCCAGCAGGCCGAGCTCTTGATGCAGCAGTCCGAGGGACTGATCCAATGGCAGGATTTCGACGAGGCCGAGCGGTTGGCGAACGACGCCAACAAGTTGGGCGTGGCCTATGGGCCCTTCGATCCCAAGCCGTCGGCCGTATTGCAGCGGATCGTCGCCGCCCGCAAGCAGGGTGGCGCCGCGCGGCTCGAACCGTTGCCGCAGGTCGATCCCAACGACCGTCCCAGGGTGTCCGATGCCACCCAGCTTCCGCTCGACGCGGAAACCGCCGGGCGCAAGGCCGAGGTCTCGGCACTGGTCCGCAAGGCCCGCACGGCCTTGGACGCCGGCGACCTGCGGCGAGCCGAAACGCTGGCCCAGGAGGCGGAGGGCCTCCATGTTCCCGACAACGCCTTCGGCAAGAACGAGGACAAGCCTTGGTTGGTGCTGTACAAGATCCAACAGCTTCGCAAGGAACGAGCCGTCGACGTTGTAAGGGCGACCAACGAGGAACCGATCGGCACCGAGCCCGAGAGCGAAAAACGCTATCCGGACGAGCAAGCGGTGTACGACCGCGACAACGACCGGACCGAAAACGTCCAAGCCAAGAGCCAGGAGGAAATCGTCACGCCCGACGCGGCCATGACCATGTACCTCAGGGGCGAGGAGGCGCTCAAGAAACACGACGTGTCAAGCGCCTTGAAGTGGTTCCGCGAGGCCAACGCGCGCCGCGACGAGCTCGATCCGGCCGTGCGGCAGCAATTGCAAGACAAGCTGCAATTCCTTTCGCAGCAGCCAGCCCCGTCGCGCCGGCCCGGAGGCGCCGCCGAAAACTCGCTGTTGAACAAGGTCGACGCCGCGCAGCAGGCCCGCTATCGCGAGACTTCGGGCAAATTGAACCTCCAGGAAGCGAAGGCCAAGAAGCTTCAGGAGATCAATCCCAAGGAGGCGCTTGAGATCCTCGAGAACGCCCGCGCGGAAGTCGTGAAATCGGAGGTCGACGGCACCACCCGCGACATCCTCCTGCGGCGCGTCGACAGGAGCATCGACGAACTGAAGCGGTACATCGACGAAAACCGCGCGCGGATCGAGCTCAACGAAAAGAACGACGACGTGCGCGACGAGATCGAGCACCGCCGCGAAGTCAAGGTCGAGGTCCAGGAAAAGCTCGCCAAGCTGGTCCACGAGTTCAATACGCTGATGGAAGAAAAACGCTTTCCCGAGGCGGAAGTGCTCGCCAAAAGGGCCTACGAAATGGCGCCCAACGAGCCGATCGTCGCGCAGCTCAGGTTGATGATCAAGATGGTCAAGCGCAACGACGAGGTCATGGGCATCAGGGCCGACAAGGAGCAGGGCTTCTACCAGGCGCTGACGGAGGTTGACCGGTCCGCCATTCCCATGAATGACAACACTCCCTTCATCTTCGGCGGCAATGCCAAAGACTGGGAGAACCTCAGTGTCAGACGCAGGAAGTTCATGCGCGAAGGCCGAATGAAGCGCTCGGAGAAGGAAATCGAAATCGAGCAGAAGCTCAAGACGCCCGTCTCACTCGGGTTCCACGAGGCTCCCCTGGATGAAGTCATCAGCAAGCTCTCGCAGCTCACGCAAATCTCGATGATCCTCGACCCGCGCGGGCTGGCCGAGGAAGGAGTCGACTCGCACACCCCCGTGACGATCGACCTCAATCAGGAAATCTCGCTCAAGAGCGCCCTGAACCTGATCCTCGCCCCCTTGCAGCTCAGCTACGTGATCAAGAATGAAGTCCTCAACATCACCAGCGAGCAGTTGCGCGACGGCGAGGTTTATACGGTGACCTACAACGTGGCCGACCTGGTGATTCCGATCCCCAACTTCGATCCCAACAAGAGCTCGGGCCTGAAAGGGGCGCTGGCCGACGCCTACGCCCAGATACCGATGTACGGCGGCGGGGGCGGCAACGACACGATCATGCCGATCGCGGCCACCGCCAGCGGCGCCAATGCCAACGTGCTG
>DATLQY010000261.1:0-3308 GCA_035534975.1 Pirellulales bacterium | reverse complement strand
TCAAGCCCGCGATTGTTCTCGAATGCTTTCTCGTTCAGTTCGATTCCCAGCCCCGGCGTATCGGGAACTTCGAGCCACCCGTCGGCGTATTTGAACGGCTTGAGGACCAGATCTCGCGACGGGCCTTCGTTGTCGGGAACGTATTCCAGAATCAGAAAGTTCGGCGTACTGACGGCAAAGTGGGCTGAAACCGCCGTTGAAATCGGCCCCATGGGGTTATGGGGCGCCACCGTGAGGTACTCCGCCTCGGCCATGGCGGCGATCTTTTTCGCCTCCAGCAATCCGCCGCACAAGAGCAGATCGGGCTGAAGAATGTCGGCGGCGTTCGCGGCGATCAGATCGCGGAACTGGTACTTCGTGACAAGACATTCCCCTGTCGCCAACGGAATATCGATCTTTTGCTTCAACCGCGCCATGGCGGCGATGTTCTCCGGGCGAAGGGGCTCTTCGTAGAACAAGGGGCGGAACGGCTTGACGACCTCGGCCAATTCCTGCGCGCGAATCGGCTCGAAGATCTGAGCATGGGGATCGAGCGCAATGTCGACGTCGTCGCCGACGATGCGACGGAGGAGCTCCATCCGCGCACGGGCTTCGCGTAAAGCCTTCCCCCACGGCATCTTTTGAAACTGGTACGGCTGCGGAGACGTTTTGATCGCCGTAAAGCCCCGTTTATGAACGACCTCGTGCAATCCGTCTTCGACGTCCTTCGGTGTGGCCCCTCCGCCGGCGCCCGTGTAAACGCGAATGCGATCGCGACATCGACCTCCCAGAAGCTGGTAGACCGGGGCCCCGTACGCTTTTCCCTTCAAGTCCCAGAGCGCGATCTCGATTCCGCTGATCGCCGCGTTGATCATCGACCCGCCGGGAAAACGAGACCCGTTGTACAGAATCCGGTACAAATGCTCGATCCGCGTCGGATCCTGTCCGATTAGCCATTCCTTGAAATAATGAATGACCTGATCGACGGCTTCGTCCGGCCCGACCCGATACGCCTCGCCGATCCCGTACAGATGTTCGTCTGTCAGGACTTTCACGAAAACGTGGTTGCCGGCGAGATTGACGGGGTAGGTCAGGATGTCGATGATTTTCATGTGAGTCGTCCCCACGGCGTCGTGCGGTCGTCAATCATAACCGTCATCAGTCCGGCCTTCCAGCGCTTTCCAGCCTGACAGGCGGTTAGCGCCGTCGTTTTGGAGTCTTCTTCTCTCCCATCAACTTCGCCAGCCTGGCATCGATCGACTCGGCCCAGATCTGGTAGCCTCGCTCGGTGAGGTGCAGATGGTCGTGCATGATCTCCTTCGAGAGCGTACCGTCGGGGCGCAGGAACCTGGCCGAAATATCGAGATAGACGATCATCTTGCGATCGTGGAGCTTCTTGATGATCTTGTTGGCGGCGATGTTCTTTTTGCGGTTGCCGTCGTTCGCGTTGGGGCCTCGGGGAAAGATGCCCAACAACAGCACTTTGGTATGGGGCAGCGCCTGGCGCACTTTTTCGACGATCGCCTTGACGCCCGCGGCTTCTCGGTCCCGCGACGACCGAGCACTGCCGCGCACGAGGACGCAGAGCGTCCGCGGAGCCGTTCCCACGCAGAGCGTGGGAACGAGTAGAAATGTGCGGAATAAGCCACATCGAACACCTCCGGCGATGCCGAAAAACAACGCGGTCGCGTGACCGCCACACGCGATTAACGTCACCCACTGCCAACGATTGCGCTGCTTCAAGACGTTATGGGCCAGTCGTTTACGTCGTCGCGGCAAGGGCTCGCCGGATGGCATTTCGATAGCGCCTGGGTGCGCGGGGCACACCGCTTGCAAGGATCATCGCACAACGGGCCTCTTCGACCGTCGCAGTTTTCGCGATATCGAGGCCCCACCCTCGAAGTGGAGGCAGGTAGTGCGAACCGCGGTATGGATCGTATTCATTATTGGAGGGTTGATGGGAATGGCCTGCGTGCTGCCGCTGGAAAGCGCGTCGCCGCCCCCTCCGGCCGGGCCACAATGGCGGCGCACGATCCGGGGTTGGGAAACGCGATCGAACTGGAGCTCGCCGAACCCGTTTCAGCCCATGCTGCATCCGGCGGTTGTCGCCGGGGGACTCATCCTGTTTTCACTCTTGGCATTGACTGGAATCGAACGACCGTTGCTAGAGCGACGGACCGCGTCACGGAAAGGTCGTGACGACCGTCTAGAACACGATCGCGGCCGCGTCGAAGACCGGCCCTTCGACACAGGTGCGCCGGTAGTCCCAACCCTCGCCCTGGCGGACCTTGGCCACGCAACTGAAACAAATGCCAATGCCGCAAGCCATCGGCGTTTCGAGCGACACCAGGCAGGGTACGCCGGCGCTGGCCGCGATTGCGGCCACCGCCTCCATCATCCGCTCAGGCCCGCAGCAGACGACCCGGCAAGGCAGGTCTGATTCGGCCAGCGTTTGACGCAGGACCTCGGTCACCAGGCCGTGGTGCCCGGCCGAACCGTCGTCGGTGCTTGTCCGAACGGAAACGCCAAGCTGCTCGAAATCTTCCACGCCGGCCAGGTAATCGCGGCCGCGGACGCCGTAACAAAACGTGATCCGCGCGGCACGCGGCACCGCGCGCGGCGGATCGCCATAGGTTCGCAGGCCGAGCGCCTCTCGGGCCAGCGCGAGAAATGGCGTCTGCCCGATACCGCCGGCCACCATCACCAGGTGTTCGGTCGGCAGCGGCGGAAATCCATTGCCCAGGGGTCCCCAAACCTCCAATTCCTGGCCAGGCCGAAAGCGGGCGAGCTTCGTGGTGAGCTTGCCCGTCACCAAGTACACCACATCCATCGAAACCGCTTGCTTGGCTCGGTCGAGCACGGCGTCGTCGAGCACCGTATTGTCGAGCACCGTGTCGTACAGGGCCAACGGCCGGCCCAGGAGCGGATCGTCGTAGCCCGCCAACCGCAGCATGATGAACTGCCCCGGCACGATCCGCCGCGCGATCTCCGGGCAGGCGAAGCGCACGCGGAAGGTGTCGCGAGCGAGCCGAACGTTCTCTTCGATCGCCACACGACCGTGCCAGGCGTGGTCGGCAAAGCAGGCGACGTGCCGCGATGAATCGTCGTCGCTCACGTCCGACCCTCTTGGATTCTGGGTTTTCGATTTTGTACGGAAGGCGAATTCCGCCGATCGGCGGATTGGATTCTCGCTTGCGGTTTGGCACGCTTTTTTAGCAGTCGCAGCTCGTCATTGCGCAGTTTTCGGAATTCACCGGGCGGCAGGTCCTTGAGCCGGACGCCTCCCAGGGCGACGCGTTTCAACCGTAGCACTTTGTGCCCAACCTTGG
>DATLQY010000260.1:0-2374 GCA_035534975.1 Pirellulales bacterium | reverse complement strand
GGCTTCAAGGCGCTCAACTCGCGGGGTAAGGTGCTCAACTGGCGAGGCAAGGTGCTCAACTGGTGCTCAACTGGCGAGGCAAGGCTATCAACTCGCGGGGCAAGGTGCTCGACTGGTGCTCAACTGGCGAGGCAAGGCTATCAACTCGCGGGGCAAGGTGCTCAAATCCTCGGCGAGCTTGCGAAGCTCGTCGTGTACCTGGGGCAGCAGCGCGGCGGGCTTCATTTCATGGGGCGCGCGTCACCTAGAGGGAAAACGGAATGAATTCCGTTCTACGGACGAGCATCCATTATACTACAGGCGCGGCATGGGATGAGAGGTGCCAAAGCGCATCAAAACCGGGCGCAATGGCCGAGTTCGATCGCTTTTTTTACGGATTATACCTGCCCATGGTTATACCTCACGCGGTCCCCATAACCTTCTGTCGCTGGCGGACAATATACCGTAGATTACCAACGACCCGCCTCGCGGAACGCCACGGGCGTTCCCTATCGATGCCCTTCCAGCCAATGTTTACCCTGGCCAACCCCCTGTTCCTGATCGGCTTGTCGGCGGCGGCGATCCCGCTGTTGATCCACCTGAGCCGTTCGCGCCGCACGAAGAAGATCCAGTTCTCGACGACGCGGTTCTTCACCGACCAGTTCCTGCGCTCGTACCGCATGAGCCGACTGAAGGAACTTCTGTTGTTGGCCTGCCGCATGGCGCTGTGCGCGTTGTTGGCGGTGGCCCTGGCGGGGCCGATGCTCCTGCCTGGCAGCGGCTCGCCGTTGGCGGGCCAGAGCCGGGCGATCGCCCTGGTCGTCGACAACTCGGCCAGCATGGGTCTGGAAGAAGCCGACGAGTCGATGCTCGAACGTGCGCGCCTCGCCGCCAAGGAATTGCTCGACGGCTTGCGCCCCGGCGACACGGCCTCGCTCGTATTGGCCGGCCGCCGTGCCACCGGACCGGAGGTGCTGTTCGCGGAACCAACGCCGCAATTGGGCGACGTGCGGCAGGCGCTCGACGGTGTTCGGCTTTCGTCGTTGGGCACCGACTTGTCGACGGCCGTAGCCCGCGCGCGGGCGATCGTCGCGCGCGGCGCCGCCGACAGCAAGGAGGTTTATGTCCTCAGCGATTTGCAAGACTCGGGCTGGGAATTGCCCGGCGACGATGCGCCGCCGGCGGCGGCGGCAGCGGAATCGCTGGTGTTCTTCGTCCGCGTTCGGCCAGAGCAGCCGGAGGACCTGGCCGTGACGGCCGTGCAATACGCCGCCTCGCGGCCGATGGTGGGCGTGCCCTTCGCCATCCGCCCGCACGTCCGCAATCAGAGCCGGCACGCCCGCTCCTGCGTCGTCAAGCTGTGGATCGACGGCGAATTGGTCGGCGAACGGACGATCGAGCAGTTGCAGGCCGGCCGTTGGGACGTGCCCCGCTTCCACCACACGTTCCGCAAGGGGGGCTGGCACGACGGGTACGTCGAAATCGTCGATGGATCACTTCCGGCCGACGATCGCCGCTATTTCGCGTTCGAGGTCGTCGACGCCGTCGAAGTGCTGGCGGTCAACGGGGCGCCGTCGCGGATCGCGAGGCTCGACGAGCTGTTCTTCCTCAAGACGGCGCTGGCCTCTGCGGAAGGCGACAAAAGCCCGATCCATGTTGAGCAGGCGGCGCCCGATGTCTTGGCCACGCGCGACCTGGCGAAGTACCGCGCCGTAGTGCTGGCCAACGTCGAGAGCGTGCCGGACGCCGGCGTCGAGAAACTGGAGTCGTTCGTCGACCGAGGCGGCAGTCTGCTGATGTTCTTGGGCGATCGCACGAACCAGCCTTTCTTCAACCAGACCTTCGCGGGCGAAGGGCGGTTGCACGGCGGCCTTGCGCCCGGGCGACTGATTGGCGTGGAAGGAAAGCCGAGCGACGCCAAGGCGAGCGATGGTGCCGAAACGGTGGCGAGCGTCGGCCAAATGGATCTCGACCATCCCGTGCTTGCGGCGTTTGACGACCCGCGCTCGGCGAACCTTGCCGGCGTGACGTTTCAGGCGCTGTGGACGGTCGAGCCGGGCGCTGTGTTTCCGGCGGCGGGCGGCGCGTCGGCCGTCTTGATGTGGGCCAACACGGGTTCGCCTTTGCTGGTGGAAAAGGCATTCGGCAAGGGGCGGGTGATGCTGTTCGCCAGCAGTTGCGACCGCGATTGGACGAACTTCCCGATTCGCCCGGCCTACTTGCCCTGGGTTTACCGGCTGGTAGGCTACCTGGCCCAGGAGCCGTTGGCTCGTCAAGGTTTCTACAACACGGGCGACGCGGTGCCGCTGGCCGTTTCCGCTACCGAGGGTGTCGGCCAGGTGCTGGTCCGCACCCCGGCCGGACACGTCCGCCCCGCCACGCCCGGCGACGATCC
>DATLQY010000259.1:0-5335 GCA_035534975.1 Pirellulales bacterium | reverse complement strand
GGTTGAACTGCGGCCCCGCCGGAAGGCACAGAAGGAGTGGGTGCGGTTACACTTCACCCGCCTCGGCGCGTACCCGCTGAGGCGGAGAGACGAGGTCTTTTTCCCGGACGCTTGGCGTGGTCCAGCCAACATGACCGATGACCTCGCTGAGATCACCCACCGCGTCCGCATCATGCAAGAGATCGTGAACGCGAATGATGCCGGCTCGCTGTCCGCTGAAGCGCGGTCGCTTCTGCCGACGTCACGTGGGTGATCGGACCAGCGCCACCTAATCTGGCGTGACAAAAAGCGAGGTGGCACCGATTACTTTGAATATGGTCTACGCAATCCCATCTTCTTCAGCTCTTTGTTGCTCAAACGCGAACGGTCTGATTGCGACTGAGGGATGATTCCTCGATCTCGTTCCTGCATCTGCCGAAACAATCTGGCCTGTTCTGCCTGCTGCTGAGCAAACTGCTCAGGGTTGACTGGCATTCCTCACCGTCTGGTTGTGCAGACCTGAGGGGCACCACTCCCACGCAACACATCATTGAGCTCGTTTGGCGTCTTGCCTTTGCTGTAAGGCACTCGGGCATCAGCAACCGTGCAAAACTGCAACAATATCAGTAAGACTACTAATCCGCTGATAGTTATTCGTCGCATTCGACCTTGCGTGCCTAGCTCTGAAATGGGGGGATCCCGAATTCCGATCAGCAACCGCCGAAATAGCACTGCCTAAAATAGTACGGAGGCGGCTTATCGGCAATAGGCCCCATCGACCGCGCCGAACATGCACTAGTTCTTCTGGGCGGGTACATCGACCGATGCGTCGAAATCATACAGCGGAGCCGAGGGGTGCGCAAGCCGTTTACGCTGCATGGTTTACGTCAACGTGGAGGAGGCGATCGAACTCGCGCCCGATGAGCAAAAGGAAGGGCTTTGATCGCGGGTCAAACTCTATCAGGAGGCGTCATGGGATCATTCCCCGAAAAGTGCGCGCTCATTTCTCCGCATCAGATGCGATGCGCGACGGGGAGACCCGCACGGGAATGTGCTCAGACTGGAATATCCTCTAGCGTGCGGATAACCTCATCGACGACCGGCCGGTCTCCTGGCTTGATTGAAATGCAGCGTTTCGCAAGATCGGCCCACCTGCTGTACGGAACCAAGTCGACGTCTGTCTGTCCGGTCAAGAGGAAAATGACGATCTTGCCTAGGGAATAAATGTCGGCGCTTGGTTGAGCCTCGGCACCCTGAAACTGCTCGGGGGGCGCATAGCCGCGGGTACCACACGGTCGAAATGTTTTTTCGGTCAGAAGGCGACTTCGGTTCTTCGCGATTCCGAAGTCGCCAAGTTTCCATGTGCCGCCGAAGTTGAGAACATTCCGGGGCTTCAGGTCCCGGTGAACGATTTCATTGGAGTGCAGCGCTTTCAAGGCCACCGCGATATTCGTCGCGATTTTCTTCGCGGCCGCCGACGACAACCCTCGACCCATTTCGTGTCGGTCGACGAAGGCCTGGAGATCGCCACTATCCGCGAACTCCGTCACAAGGCCGACGTATTCATCATCGCGGAAGAATTCCAAGATCTCCGCAACATGGCTTATCTGGAGCCGCATCAGTGCGCTGCATTCGGTCCGCTTCGTCCCAATGGAAAGCGAACTTGCTTATGATTCTCGGGATTTCGAAGCAGTCGTGGGGGTCATTCACCGCGGACAGTTCTGGCTCGTTTTCGTCCGGCAGGCCATACATCTCGACGGTTTCTTTCCACGCTGCCCTGATCAATCGGCGAGCTTCCCGTAATTGCCCGGTTTCCATGGCGGCCACGTGGAGCCACATGGCGAGAAACTGCATCTCGTCGAGTTCATTGAAGTGAAGCCGGTCCTCCGCAATGTCGTACCAGAGATTAAGGTTGTATGGCCATGGAGAGATCAGCCGCCACACGTCAAGAACCTCCTCGAGCTTGATTCCACTGTTGACGTGAACGACGAGTTGCTCGATCAACGAGTTTGAGTCGCGCGTTTTGTCACCGGTGCAAGGGGCGTCGGGGAACACCTCGTTGAAAACCGCTAGCAACTTGTCAGTGTCATCGCGAAGATTCTGCCGAATCTCGGTGGTCAGCACCTCGATCGCCTCGTCGATTGTGATGTTGGGCATCGCGGGTTTCCCCAATCGGTCTGTGCGGCACGTCGCCGGTCGAATCGACGTGTTCGACCTGCCAAAAAATATGACCGATTGACTTTACCACCGGCGTGCGGCACGAGCAATCGGCTACGGCCTACGGCCGCTGGCTTCACCCGACTTCCCGCCACCCAACCCAATTGAGCTAGCGTTGCTCGTGAATCATGGTCATGGCAGAGCCGCCGGAGCCGGTCGACGCAGTTTCCGGCCGCCCCATCCAACGGTAGAATGGCCGCCTCCCCTGGCAAGCGACCGGAGACCGACGATGAACGAGACGTGCAATTCCTGGCCAAACCGCGAGACTTGGCTTGCCGCCTGCTGGCTGTTCACCCGCGGCTACGGCGAGCTGATGCACGAGTCTCGGGAATTGTCACGGAGTGTGCGCGGCCCCTCACAGAATCTGCGGACGCGGCGTGACATGGCCAAACGAATGCGTTCCATGGTTGCGGCGGCCGGCGATGCGATCGAGGGCCTGCCGTCCTGGGGCCTTCAGGCGGTGTCATGGGACCGGCTGGCGGACCATTTTCTGGGCGGAATCCCCGGCTATCGGTCGGGCCGCGACCTGCCGTGAAGGCTGCCGCCGGCCGATCTGCCGTGCGCGAAATCGAGAGGGTTATTCGATGCACTACCTGCTCTTTTACGACTTCGTCGAGGACTACATGACCCGGCGTGTGCCGTTGCGGGTCGCGCATTTCGCCCACGCTGAGCGTGCGATTGCAACGGGGGAACTCGTCCTGGGCGGAGCCTTGGCCAATCCCGCCGATGGCGCGGTACTCCTGTTCCAAGGGGCGAGTTCCGCGGTAGCCGAAGAATTCGCCGCGGCCGACCCTTATGTAACGAACGGACTGGTCACGAGGTGGCGAGTGCGTGAGTGGACCACGGTCGTGGGGGCTGATGCGGCGGCGCCGCTCGTCATGACGGAACCTGATGTCAGTCCGTAGGTTGCCAGCAAGTTTCAATCGCCCGAGCACGGTTGTAGAATGACCGCCACGATGCTCGACGCCGCCAACACGATCGACACCTGCCAGACGCGCCTTCACGACGAGGGGTTCTCCATCGGCGACATGGCGGCCCGCACCGCGCGTGGCTGTCTGGCGGTGATCGTCGCCTATTGCGTGTATGTTGCACTTGCCTTCGTTTTTGCGATGGTCTTTGGATTGCTGTAATGCCCCGCTTTCAGTTCCGACTTTCGACGTTGCTCTGGATCACGCTGGCCGTGGCCTGCTGGTTCGGGGGGATGGCCGTACAGCGACACCTCGACCGACGCGAGGTGACAGATCAGCCGAGACGCACGAAGAAGACGCTAGGGAGGCTCGTGCCTGCCTCGGAATCAAACGCAAACATTGTATTCACGAACCAGGATGGCACGTTGGAGTACTACGCTGTCCCAAAGGGTTCACAGGAAACCGGCCTCCGCGGACCGATGAAGCCGCTTACCAACGGATCTGTAACGATGGTTTCTACGTCGGCACTTTCGGCGAGTAGACCACGCACGCCGTGCGCGGCTTGGCGCGCGGAAGGCAAGGAACGAAGTGAGTTTGCCGCCTCTTGCTCCAGACTCGAAAGCCGCTCCGACCCCACCCCCGCTCGTCGGGGTCGATCTCGACCCCACCACGCTCGTCGTGGTCGGTGAAGCAGATTCCTTGCTAAAGATGCTCGGGGCCGATGATCTGATTCACCATCGAGGCGAGCTCGAAGGGGTCTGGTATACACGAGGCGCGTGGCTGTAGCCCGCCATCTCGTTCACCATCGAGCCAAGCTCGAAGGGGTCTGGTACACACGAGGCGGGCGGATGTAGCCCGCCATCTCGTTCACCATTCGAGGCAAGCTCGAAGGGATCCTGGGGCTGGCCGCGCTCGTTCACCATCGGTTTCACAAACCTCGAAGGAAGCCAACGGAGTAGAGTCGAAAGGTGGCGCGGTGGTTTAGGTGCGGCCTATCTGTCGCCGGCCCTTTCGTCTGCCGGTGCCTCATCAGCCACACCATGCTCCGTTTCCACCTCCCGCTCATCGAACCGGACGGGCGGATTTCCCGCATCCGGCTCTCGGACAAGGGTCATGTTTTCGCCCACGAGAAGGCTTGCGCATAGTATTTGGCCCGGTCGGGAAACACGCGAATGACCCAAGCGTCGCAACAGAGCTCTTCGGCCTGTTGCAACTGCCGCCGCGCGAGCCACGCCACCGGGTGCCACCAGTAGAGGCCAATAACGACCAGCTCGAGCCACCTCGTCCAGTGGTCGCCTCGGCGAAAATGGGCCAGTTCGTGGGCGATGATCGCGGCCTGCTGCGAAGGCGACAGACCCCGTAGCAACTCGCTCGGCAGCAAGATCAGGCCCCGTCCAGCCAGCGACGCGAGCATCGGTGGCAGCGTCGCTTCGGTGATCTGCACGCGGGGACGGCGACGCAGCCCCATCTGCCGGGCCACCTGGTCGGCCGCACTCTGTAAGCTGTGGCCCGCCGGCCGCGTCCGCCGCAGTTGACGATGAAACCGCGCGAGCCGCACGCCGGCCACGCTGAACCAGGCGGCCGATCCCGCAAGCCAGATCGTCGACAGCGCCGCCATAATGGTCAACGGGCTCTCGCTCGCCCCTTCGCCGGAGGCATGTGCCCGCGGGCGCGGACCATCGAAGCTTGTCGCGGGCGCCGGCGGTTCGCCGGTCAACGGTTGCGGCGGCGCCACAGAGTCCATGACAGTGCGCGCATTTTCATCGGCTAGACTGGCCGTCGCGCCAATATCTGCGCTGACCATTCGACCGTGGGCCACGTCAGGCATTTTGCCTCGATCGGCCGGCAGCGAGTTGACGGCGTGGCCGGCTTCGGCCTGCAGCCCGCCATCGAACCCAATCGCGTTCCAGGGCAACTCGAAGCGAACGAACTGCGGCGTCACGAACTTCACCAGCACGATCAACCACAGCGCGAGAAGCAGGGCGGGCCGTGGCCGCGCCAGCGCGACGGCGGCGACCAGCGACGCCAAGAGCGTTGCTACCAGCGCGTTCGACAAGAGTGGTTCAAGCACGGCGCTCATCGCTCAGCGTTGTTCCTCGATCCATTTCTTCAGCGCCTGGCGATCGCGCGCACTCAGCCGCCGGCCTTCGACCAGGTGCGTGACGAGCGGCGTAAGGGAACCGCCGCAGAGCTTGTCGGCGACCGCTTGCAGCCGCTGGTCGATCAGCGTG
>DATLQY010000258.1:0-12172 GCA_035534975.1 Pirellulales bacterium | reverse complement strand
AAGGTAAGACAAGTTGGCGATTAATTGACCGAACCGCACATCCGGTGCAAGGTCGCTCAATCGCTCGAGCAGTTTCAGGATTTCCTGGCGTTGCGCCGTAATCATGGTAGTCACTCCCCCAGGCAAATCCGCCGGGCTTTCTGGCCGCGGGGTAAGAGGAGCACCTGGGCAGGCTGCCCTCCGCGGTCGGGGAGCGACTCGACCGCGCGACGTGTGGCACGAGCGCCCAGGCCGGCGTAGACCACCACCGACCAGCGTGGGCTGAAGGGGCTGTCGCCCGCCACGATGATCGCGCTGTCGGCGTGCGCGTAGGTTTCGCCTCGCAGCGAAAATGAGCCCTCGCCGAAACGGACGGAGAGTGACTTGGCGCAACGTTCGGTGACCGAATTCACCGCCGGGCGGCCCACCAGCAGCAAGTGCCGGTCGTTGAGCTCGTCGTCGGAGGTTTCCGAATCCGCTCTGAGCGGCACCAAGACATTACTGCCGCGGCGCAGTATCTTTCGTTGCAATAGCTCGGCCGCTTCGCGAGTCGCTTGCGACTCGGTTCGTGTGCCGTAGATGATGATCGCCTTTTCCGGTTCGAACTCGAACGATTCGATGCCCCAGCAGCCGGCCGGCGCCAGTTGGGTGGCATCGCTTTCGATCCAGGCGCCGAACAGCCCGGCCAATGAGCGTCCACCGGCCCGCTTTGCGGCGACACGTTCGGCGGCGGTCAAAAAATCGGCCGCGGCGGTCGGCTGGCCGGCGTGGGCGCGGCCGAATTCATCCATCAAGCTCGCGAACGCCTCCGACCCCAACTCGCCGCGCAGCGCGGCCAGCAGCAGCACGCCCTTGCCGGCGGCGACGTCGTACCATTCGTTCGTACGCCAGTCGAACTCAGTCGATGTCAGAGGCACGTCGTGCCCCAAGCGGCGCACGGCCGCCAGCCAGCGACTACGCGGCGCGAAGAGCGCCACGTCGAGCCGGTCCTGCGCCGCGCGGTTCAGCTTGCCGTCCGTCGAGCGTCGCTTGAGCTCGTTTTCCAGGGCGACGATCTTTTCGTAGTCGGCGAAGGCGGCGGCCAGCCAGGTGTCGCCGTCGGCTTTGGGCAAGAGCGTGCCGTGCCAGGCCGGGTGGGCGCCATGTTCCAAGTCGGCCGCCTCCTTCACATCCCGCGGGAATGGCTTGAGGTCGGCCGCGACCTCCGAGGTGGAATTGGAATTGGCCGGCGCCGACGCGCTGAGCAGCGTCCAATCGTTGGGCACCAGCGGCTGGATGTCGGCGTACTTGCGCGTTTCGTCGGCCGTCGGCTCCCACGTGCGGCCCAACGGTGGTCCGAAAAGGCACCAACTTTTCAGCTCCTTGGCAAGCGCCGTGGTGGTGAACTTCGCGTCGCACGAGGGAAACGCGGCCAAGGGGGGCGTGGTGAATGCCTTGAATCCGAAGTTCGCGTCGATGCGGCCCTCGCAGCGCCCGAAGAGCCCCAGCCAGACAGTGTCGCGGTCGCTGGGGCGGAAAACGAGATTGGCGGGCTTGTCGGCCACGCTGGCCAGCGTTTCGCGGCGAACGGCCGGGTCCTTGGCGTTGTTGCATCCCCAGTAAAAGCCCTTGGTGCCGCCGGGCCACTCGTCGTTTCCGCTGCGCCAGAGTTTGCTCTCGCGCGTGCCCAACTCGAACATGGCGATTTCGTTCGTCTTGACGTCGCCGAACAGCCATTCGTTCGAATACAGCCCGTTGTTGGCTTCCTTCAAAATCCGCACGGCCTCGTCGATCGAGTCGCCGTACTGCACGACGCGACGGATGCGCGAGGCCACCGTTTGTCCGGCCACGTCGAAGCTCGTCTGCCGGATCGTCGTTTCGGCCACGAGCAGGCCGGCGTCGTTCATGTAGTAATCGAGCCCGCTCATGATGCCGCCGGGGTACGTCTGCATCAGCACGCGGTGCCCGGCGGCGGGCTGGATGTCGAGCCAGACGTTGAAGTGACGCACGTAGTTGAGCTTGAACATCGTGATGTGGCCGAAGACGATGCCGCCGTCGGCGGTCGCCGGTCCAACTGCGGCGAAGGCGCTGCAATGGTCGTCCAGTTCGTGCGGCGCTTCGGCGTCGGCGGGTTCGCTCGACCCGCCCCCTTCCAGGCCCGTGGCGGTGGCTTCAAGTCCAGCGGCCAGGAACTCGACTTCGATGGCCGAATTGACGGCCACGATATCGACCAGGTCGAGCTTGCGGTCGTCGAACTTGGCCCCTGCCGCCGCGGCGCCGTCGGCGATGCCCTTCATTTCCTCCAGATACTCGGCATCGTAGCGGCGGAGAAACAAGGCGTTGGACAGCGTCCGCATGTCGCGCCATCCGTCGGTCGGCGCGAGGGGACTCTTGAGGTTGGCGAGCGACTGGACGAAGTCGGCGATTTCGGCGGCAAGAAGCTGGCCGTGCTGGTAGCCACGCTGGTAGGGTGCGCCTTCGATGTGCAGCGCGATCCAGCCCTGCTGTGGAAAGCGATACGCCGGCCCGCTGCGGACGACCGAGGCCGGATCGGGCGTAAACTCCGCGTCCGTACCCGTCGGCGGGCCAGCCCAGCACTGGGCCGTGCCCGTGAAACTGACCACGCACGCCGCCACAATCATCGTCCACTCTCGTCGAAATGACATTTGCAGAACCAGCTCCTGACTTTGGAGAAGAAAGACGGTGGGTGCCGTTACAAGAGTATACGACGGAGCAGGGGGGTAACCAACCATCCAACGGGCTCCTGCTCACGTCCTTCTTTCCACAGCCCCGTATCCCCTCCTCATTCCCCCATCCACTTTTTAGAAACGCTATTTCCGCTCTCCCCTCCATCATTTGCTTCCTTCCCAACCCTCGCTTACAGTAGTTGTCGACTCACCGAACTTCCAGGGAGATACCGCCATGCCCACGGAACTGCCACCTGAACTACCGCCGGGGGACGTCACGCCGCGTTTGGGCCGCCGCGAACTGCTGGGCTACACCTCGGCTTTTGGTGCCGCGTTTCTGGCCGGACAAGGGCTGCTGCGCGCCGACGATGACGACGAAAAGCCCGTCGCCAGGGCGAAGGTCGCCAAGACTACGCCGGTCGAGCCCAAGCGGTACGAGATGAAAAAGTCGATCAACCTCTGGGCTTTTCCCTATCCGCAGCAAATGTCGCTGGCCGATTGCTTCAAGCTTGCCAAGGACGCGGGCTTCGACGGCGTGGAAATCAACTTCGCGCTGGAAGGCGAGTTCTCGGCCGACTCGAAGCCCAGCGAAATCGAAGCCATCGGCAAGCTTGCCGCCGACGTGGGCATCGCCATCAGCGGTGTCTGTTCGTTCCTCTATTGGCCCTACTCGCTGACGCAAAACGACCGCGCGCGGCGGGCGAAGGGGCTCGAACTGGCCCGCCAAATGATTCAGGCGGCGAAGCTCCTGGGTACCGATAACTTGCTGGTCGTGCCCGGCGCGGTCTATATTCCCTGGCTCGAAGGGATCGAACCGGTGCCCAACGACGTCTGCGACCGCCGGGCACGCGAGGCGGTGCGGCAACTGATTCCCGAGGCCGAGGCGGCGGGCGTAAGCTTGAACATGGAGAACATCTTTGCCAACGGCTACCTTTACAGTCCCCAGGAGATGGTCGAGTTCGTCGACAGCTTTCAGAGCGACCACGTCAAGGTCCATTTCGACACCGGGAACATCATGCAATACCAGTTCCCCGAGCACTGGATCGCGATTCTGGGGGCCCGGACAAAGAACATCCACTTCAAGGAGTGGGACAAGCGGACGCACGAGTTCAACCTGCACACGTTCCGCACGCTGCTCGACGGTACGACGAACTGGCCCGCCGTGATCGAGGCCCTCGATCTGGTCGGCTATCGCGGATACCTTACCTTCGAATACTTCCACCCCTTCCAGCACTATCCCGAGGCGCTGATCTACCAGACGTCCGATGCTTTGGACCGGATGCTGGGGAGGAGATAACGGAGTGGTCATTTGTCCTTGGTCCTTCGTCATTGATTGCCAAAGATCGACACAAGCGGCTTTCCACCGCACATAACGAATGACCAATGCCCCCCGATCCCCTCTCCGCCGCCGCCCGCGAGCACAACCGCAAAGCGTGGAATGCGCTAGTCCTGAAGAAGCAGCGGTTCACCACGCCCGCCCCGGACGACGACCTGCGCGACCCTCTCACGAAAACCGACGGTCTCGGTTGGCTTGGCGGAAGCGTGGCCGGCAAACGGCTGCTCTGCCTGGCGGCGGGGGGCGGCCGGCAGAGCGCGATGTATGCCGCCGCGGGGGCCCAGGTAACTGTGGTCGACTTGAGCCCGGAGATGTTGGCCCTCGACCGCCAGGTGGCCGCCGAGCGCGGGCTTGACATCCGCCTTGTCGAAGCCTCGATGGAAGATCTGAGCGCGCTTTCGCCGGCCGGCTTCGAGGTCGTGATCCAGCCGGTGAGCACTTGCTACGTGCCCGACATCCTCTCCGTGTACCGCGAAGTGGCGCGGGTCACGGCGCCGGGCGGCGTTTACGTCAGCCAGCACAAACAGCCGGCAAGCTTGCAGACGTCAGTCGAGCCTTCGCGGTACGGCTACGAGCTGACCGAGCCGTATTATCGCAGCGGCCCCTTGCCGCCGGTCGTGGGGAGTTTGCACCGCGAAGAAGGGACATTGGAGTTTCTGCACCGTTGGGAGGACCTGGTCGGCGGACTCTGTCGGGCGGGCTTCGCGATCGAGGACCTGGTCGAGCCGTTGCATGCCAAGTTCGACGCCGAACTGGGTACGTTCGCCCACCGCAGCCGGTACGCGGCTCCCTATGTACGGATCAAAGCGCGCCGGATCGGAACGGCGGCAAGCAAAGTTTGGACGCCGTAGGATGGTGAGCGGTTGTACTTCGCGTAACTCGTTCCCATCGTAACTCGTTCCCACGCTCTGCGTGGGAACGGTTCCCCGGACGCTCCGCGTCCCCGTCGCCGCGGCGCATGATCATCCCACACGGTTTGTGCGACCTTTCACACCTTGGGCACTTCGGCGCTTGCAATCGCATGCGACGACGCCCATAATCGCCTCTGGCATGTTACCCACGGAACGTGGGGTGTAATCTCGCCGTTGGATCTGGCGGAGCGTGCCGGCCTTCCGTGTCGGTTTGTTCTCGCTCGAGGAGTCAATTCCCATGTTCAGTTCCTGGAAACGATCGTTGCGAAAACGTGGATCTTTACGGTCGCGTCGTACGCTTGGCGATGCTCACCGCCTGGGGAGTTCGCGGTTTGAAACCCTGGAACCCCGGCAGGTCCTGGCGGTCATCACGGTAAGTACCGTCGCCGATGATCTCACCCCCAATGACGGTTCCGTTTCGCTCCGCGAGGCGATCACCGCCATCAACGCCGGCAATAACTTGGGCGACCCCGATATCATCGCTCAGAACCCCGGCACGTTCGGGTCGAGCGACGCGATCCATTTCAACATCCCGGGTTCGGGCCTGCAAACGATCAACGTCGGAGGCACGGGCAACGGGGCCTTGCCGGCCATCACCAAGCCGGTGACCATCGACGGTTACACTGAGTCCGGTGCCAGCGCCAATACGTTGGCGAACGGCGACAACGCCGTGATTCTCGTCGAGTTGAATGGCGCGAATGCGGGCCCGAATGCGGACGGGCTGTTGTTCGCGGCTGGCAGCGGCGGTAGCACCGTCGAGGGTCTTGCCATCAATCGCTTTTCGCTCAACGGTCTCGAGTTGCAGTCTTCGGGAAACACGATCAGCGGTAATTTCGTCGGCACCAACCCGGCGGGAAACGCCGCGGAAGCCAACGGCGGTGACGGCATCCGGATATCGAATGCGTCGACCAACACGGTCGGCGGCACGACACCCGATGCGAGGAACCTGGTGTCGGGCAACGCCCTGGACGGCATTCACATCGTGGGCACGCTTGCAGCTCCAGCGACCGGCAACGTCGTCGAAGGCAACTTCGTGGGCACCAACTCGGCGGGCACCGGCTCGGTCGGAAATCGCGCCGGCAACGGAACGCCGGAGGGGAACGGTTTCTTCGGGATCGAAGTCTCCGGAGCAAACTCGAATGCCATCGGCGGCACGGTCGCCGGAGCGCGTAATGTCGTCGGCTTGAATTCAGATGGCATCGAGCTCGACGACGGCGCGCAGAACAACACCGTTCAGGGCAACTTCGTCGGTGTTGGCGCCGACGGTGTGACGCCGCTGGGCAACTCGCTGCACGGCGTCGCGATTCGCAGCGACGACAACCTCAGCCCGCCCCTGGGACCAGGGCAAGCCAACGAACCCGCCAGCTCCAACAACCAGATTGGCGGCACCGTCGCCGGCGCGGGCAACCTCGTCGAATTCAACGGTTCCGCCGGCGTGGCAGTGTTCGGCAATCCGGTTTCGCTCAGCGGCCAAGCCAACGTAGGCAACGCGATCCTTGGCAATTCGATCGATCAGAACGGCCGAAGCAATCCGAGTCTCCTGGTGGGAATCGACTTGTCGAATGGATTCGTGTATCCCAAAGACGACGGCGTGACACTTAACGACGCCAACGGGCATGGCGCCCCCAACGACCCCAATAACTTCCAGAATTTCCCCGTGCTCACGTCGATCGTGCCGGCCAACGGCACTGGCGAGACGATCGCCGGCACGCTCACGCAGGCCGTCTCGCCCAACACGACGTTTCGCATCGAATTCTTCGCAAACAATGCCGATCCGTCGCATGGCGCCACCGAGGGACAAACGTTTCTCGGGTTCACCACCGTGACTACCAACGCAAGTGGCGTCTTCAATTTCAGCGCGAACGTGACCGCCACGGTGTCCAGCGGCCAGTTCGTCACTGCGACTGCGACCGACCCCAATGGCAACACCTCGGAGTTTTCCGCGGCCATCGAAATGCCTTTCGCGGTCCCCACGGTCAACGGCGTGGTCCCGACGGGAGCTCCCGAAGGCGCCATCGCGAACCTGACCGTGAACGGGACGAACTTCGTCTCCGGCTCGGTGGTGCAGCTCAACGGCACGCCGCTGGCCACCTCCTTCGTGAGCGCCTCGCAGTTGACGGCCGTTGCGCCGGCCGCGCTCTTGCCCGACGAGGGCCACGTGAGCCTGGTGGTGGTCAACCCCACGCCCGGCGGTGGGCCGTCGAATTCCCAGCCGCTCAGCGTGTTGGAAGCCTTGCTACCCGACGGTACGGAGGGCACGGCGAACCAGCGGTTCGTGTCTGAAGCGTACCACGACCTGCTGGGCCGCGCGGTCGATGCCAACGGGCTGGTCCACTGGAGCGCAGAACTCGACGCGGGAGTATCGCGTAACGCGGTCGTCGCCGGAATTGAGAGCTCATTGGAATACCGCACGCACGTGGTCGAAATACTTTACCAGACCTACTTGCACAGGGCGGCCGATTCGGCGGGCCTCTTGAGCTTCGAGAATTTCCTGGCCGGCGGCGGCACCGACGAGCAAGCGGCCGCGCTCATGATCTCGTCGTCGGAATACTTCATGACCCGCGGCGGCGGTACGAACGACGGCTTTCTCAACGCCCTGTTCGAGGATACGCTCGGCAGGCCGATCGATTCCGGTTCACTGACCAGCTACGATCAGTTCCTGGCGGCCGGCGGTACGCGTCAACAGGTGGCCACCTTGGTCTTAGGCAGTCCCGAGTACCATCAGGACCTCGTGCAGAGCTTTTTCAAGCAATATCTCGACCGCCCGGCCGATAGCTCCGGCCTCAGTTTCTATACCGGCTTACTGGCGCATGGCGCGACCGACGAGCAGGTGATCGAGATCATCGCCGGGTCGCCCGAGTATTTCAACAAGACCGCGTGATCGCTGAGCGTCGCCCCAACCAATGCCTCCGCTGATAACCGACCATTAACCTCACCCACGCCCGTGCCTAGCCCCTCGCTGCAGGAAATCTGTGCGCTGTTCGGACAACCGGTGGCCGGGAACCCAACGCAGTTCATGATCGAAAAGGCCTTCGCTCAGCACGGCCTGGAGTGGCGCTACCTCACGCTGGAAGTCGCGCCCCACGACCTGGCCGACGCGGTGCGCGGAATGCGGGCCATGGGTTTTCGCGGCGGTAACATCACCAAGCCGCACAAAGTCGCCGTCATTGAGCTCGTCGATCGCTTGAGCGACGCCGCCGCGCGGATGGGCGCCGTGAACTGTATCGTCCGCGAGGGGAACGAACTGGTCGGCGAGAACACCGATGGCAAGGGCTTCATCGAGTCGTTGCGAGGCGTGACCGACCCCGCCGAAAAACGCGTCGTGCTTCTGGGCGCCGGCGGCGCGGCGCGGGCGATCGGCGTCGAGTTGGCCTTGGCCGGCGCGGCGGCGATTACGGTGGTGAATCGGACCGTCGATCGCGGGCAACAGCTCGTCGACATGCTCCACGCCAACGGCGCCGTATCGGCCACGCTGGCGATTTGGGAGGGCGAATTTGTCGTGCCCGCCGAAACGCAGGTGCTGGTCAACGCCACGAGTATCGGTCTGAACGATCCGGAAGCGCGCGTGCCGGTGAAGTTCGACGCTTGCCCGCCGGGGCTGGTCGTGGCCGACGTCGTCGTAAGCCCGCCCGACACGCGGTTTCTGGCCGAGGCCAAGGCACATGGCGCGACGACGCTCGACGGCCTGGGGATGATCGTCAACCAGGGGGCGATCGGTTTCAAGCTTTGGACCGGCGTCGATCCGGACAAGACGATCATGCGCGAGGCGGTGGAGGAGTTTTTGGGACTGTAGGCGATTCTAGTTCCGCGCCGACGCGGGCCTTGCCGACCCGACGTTTGCGTGCGATATTAAACATGCGTTTCACAATCGTGCTGCGCGGAACGGTTTCCGCGAACTTGGGAGCTACGGCGACACCATTCGAGGTGAATCGAATGACTGCGTTCGGGATTCAGGTAAGCAATGTCGCGAGTCTCGCGGAACATGATGAGGTCATTGCGCAGGTTGTCCAATTGTGCCGCGATTTATTTCCCGGGGCCGTTACCTGGGAGGTTGATTTCGAGCCCGAGGATCCGTGCCACCGATATGTCGTTTTCACGGTGTCGGCCAAAGGGGCCCCCAAGGCAATCGTGGACCGACGATGCCAATGGCACGAACGTCTGCGAGAGATCTCCCCGCAGTTCGACTGTCGGCTTTCGATTGAACCTGAATGATTACAAGCGAAGAATTCGTGCGACTCGCCAACCGTCTTGCCTTGGCGGCATCGGCCGGCGAGGTGGAATGGCGCACTGCCGTTAGCCGCGCGTACTACGGGGCCTTTCATCTTGCCAGCGCACTTCTGGAGAGTGCCGGAGGTTCGGTCCCGGATAATCCTACTGCTCATGCGTTCGTTCAGCGCCGCTTGATGGAGTGCGGGCAGGAAGATGCGCGCCAGGCGGGTTCTCTGCTGAAGGACTTGCACTCTGAACGACGAAAGGCTGATTACAAGCTCAAGAATGCCAAAGCGGGGACAAAGGAGTTTGCGCTCTATAGTCTTGAGACGGCAGAGAGGTTCTGTTCTGCGTTGGCGGCGTGTGCGTCGGCACCGAATCTCTCGCGAATCAAAGTTGGAATTGAGGAGTACGAGAGGAAACTCGATGGTGGCCGATGAACCGTTAGAATGAGTATTATGCCGCGACAGCGCGTCCATTTGCTGATCGTTTGGGCTATCGCAACTTCCGGCGCCTCGCTTCGCGCGGCCGAACCGCCGAGCGTGAGCTTGCTCCATGACGAACGTCTCGCCGGATGGGATCTGCTCCCCTCGAACGGCTGGCGGGTCCGGGATGGCGAATTGCATGCCGATGCCCCTTCGACACCCCTTTCGGCGGGCTGGACATTCGGCGATTTCGAACTGGCGTTCCGCTGGTCGGCGACCAAGCCCGGCCGGTTGACGTTGGGGTTCACCGATGTGCGGCGCCATACCAAGGGCGCCGAGCTTTTGACCTTGTCGCTGGCCGAAGGAGAGGGCTGCGGCAGATTGACCCAGGACGGCAAGCCCTTGGCCGACGGCCGCGCCGCCGAAACGACGGCAAGCGGTTGGCACGAAACTCGATTACGGCGCCGGGCGGGCGAACTTTCGCTCACCGTGGACGATCATGCATTCTACCGTGTCGCGACACCCATCACCGAGCGGCTTGGCCTGCGGCTGGCCGTCGCAGGCGGCCCCGTGTCGCTGGCCGAGATCCGCGTCGTCGAGCCGGCCGGAAAAGCGATCTTCAATGGCCGCGATCTGGCCGGATGGTGGACGCCGGGCAACCGCGACGGTTGGCAGGCTCAAGGCGCCAATCTGGTTTGTCTCAACAAGGACGGCAACTACCTGCGCACCGAGCGCGACTTCGGCAATTTCGTTTTTTCGTTCGAGTACCGCATGGCCCAGGGCGGCAATTCGGGAATCGGCATCCGTACTCCTCGCGCCGGCTGGCCGTCGGGCGACGGCATGGAGCTGCAACTGCTCGACGAGCCCTCGACCGCGCCGCTGACGCGGCACTCGACCATGGCCATCTACGGCAACTTGGAGCCATTGGCGCGGACCGATCACTCACGACAGTGGAACCAGGTGGTGATTCGGGCCGAAGAGCGCGTGATTTCCGCTTGGGTCAACGGCGAGCTCGTGCAATTCGCCGATACGGCGCGGCTGCCGGAACTGCGCCGCCGGCACCTCAAGGGGTGGATCGGCTTGCAGGACCACGGCGCGCGGATCGAATTTCGCGATCTCACGGTACTCGAATTGCCCGAGGGAATCGGACCGGTGCGCGGCGCCGAGGAAGCGCGCGCCCCATCGCAATGGGTGCTCGACCGATTGATGACTCCCCAGCGGCTGGCAATCGACGACGGCTTGGGTTCGCGCACGGTCCACAAGACGATCGAGCGGCCTGGCGAACACGTGCTGGCCGAGCTGGCCGGCCCCGGCGCCGTGGTCGAGATCGCGCACCGAGGCGGCACCAATCGATTGGCCTTCTACTTCGACGGCGAAGCAAAGCCGCGCGTCGATTGCGCGGCGGCCGATTTGCACCTGCACGCGCCGCAGGTGGGCCAGGACCAGCAGCCGCTCTTGACCTATCTGCCGTTTCGCCGCTCATTGAGGATCGTCGCCACCGCGAACGAAGCGGCCGAATACCGTTTTGATTACGTCGTTTTCCCGGCCGAGGCGCCGTTGGAAGAATTTCAGGGCGGCGAAAGCGGCGTGGCGCGCGGGCTACTACCAGCCCTGTCGTACCGCAACGAACAACTGGGCTGGGGCACCCACCGCGAGGCCGATCCTTTGCCGCGCAAGAACTCGCCTCCGCAATCGATCGCCGCGGGCGAGACGAAAGAACTGTTGCGGCTCGAAGGGTCGGGCGTCGTCGAGTGGACCAAGCTGCAAGCCCCCGCCGGCGTTTTGACCAACGACGACTTATGGCTCGAAGTACGTTACGGCGGCCGGCCGCGGCCGGCCATTTCGGCGCCGGTGCGGTACCTCTTTCCGGGCCTGGCCGGTGGCAACTATTCGAACTACGTGGTCGTCGATCGCGGCGGCTTCACGAGCATGTTGGCGATGCCCTACCGCGACGGGCTGTCGATTTCGCTCGTCAACCACGGCCGAAAGCCCCTCGATTCCGTCACTGTCACGGTGTCATTCGAGCCCTCGGCCGATGAATCATCCTCCGGATCATTTTCCGGCGCGTCATCATCCGGCACGTCATCGGACAAGGCCCTTCCGTTCGTCTTGCATGGCGTCTTTGCGCGGGGCGACCAGGGCGAGCCGGGCAAGCTCGTGAAGCTCACCGGTCGCGGGCGCCTGGTTGGACTGGTGCGGCAATGGAAGGGCGGCGCGCCGTCGCCGGCCGACACGCTGTTGGTCGACGGAAAAGAGCACGACGATTGGCAGGCGCTCGATGGGGGCCCTGCCGCGGATACGCAGGTTGAATTCCGCCGTAGTCTGACTGGGCGTTACGGAGGGCTGGATTGGCGATTCTTCTGGCTCGCGCCGGTCGATTTTTCGGAATCTTTGGAGCTTCGCTTGGACGGCGGTTCGGACGGCGGGAACCGGCTGGTTTTGGTGTATCTCGACGATCCGCTTGACGGCTGATGTGCCGCCATTCGTCCACGATGGGTCGAAGCGGTCTTTGATAGGGGTAGGGAGGGCCGATTGGGTTCGGCCCCCCCTCCCTCCAAACCGGACGTGCAGTTTTCCCGCATCCGGCTTTCCGGTTGATGGTCTTACCTTCGAGAGGATTGACTGAACTTCGCATGGGCGGTCGTC
>DATLQY010000257.1:0-7648 GCA_035534975.1 Pirellulales bacterium | reverse complement strand
GTCGAACGCGCGGAGAACGTGGCCCGTTTCATCGACGTGAATCTGAACCTCTCGATCGATCTGGGCACGGGGCTGGGCGAGCAGTGGGCGCCTTTGGCCTACATCACCGGCGACCAGGAGCGTTTCATCGAGCGCCATGGCGCGCCCGAAAAACGGCAGGTGATCGAGTTCCTTTCGTTCGACGCCGAAAACCCCAACTCGATCCTCTCTTGCCTGCGCAGCGCGCGAGAGAATGCCCGCACCGTTCGGGAGATGATCTCGTCGGCGATGTGGGAGGAACTGAACAAGTTCTACCTGATGGTCCGGTCGGCGGCCAACGGGCGAGGCGCTCTGGAGCCGGGCTTCGAGTTCTTCGAGGAGATCAAGCTCGCCAGCCACCTGCTCTACGGCATCACCGATGCCACGATGTCGCACGGCGAGGCCTGGCACTTCGGCCGCCTGGCGCGGCTCGTCGAGCGGGCCGACAAGACCTCGCGAATGCTCGACGTCAAGTATTTTCTTCTGTTGCCGGCCGTTTCGGAGGTGGGCACGCCGCTGGACACGCTCCAATGGTCGGCGCTCTTGAAATCGGCCAGCGCGCTGGAGATGTACCGCAAACGGCACGGCCGGATCACGCCCACCCAGGTGGCCGATTTCCTGATGCTCGATCGCGAGTTTCCCCGCTCGATGCACTTTTCGCTGCTCAAGGCCGAGGAATCGCTGTTGGCGATTACAGGTAGCCCCGGCGGCACCTTCCGAAGCGCGGCCGAGCAGCGGTTGGGGCGGCTGCGCGCCGAATTGGATTACACCCACATCGACGAGATCATCGCCGGCGGCCTGCACGAGTTCATCGACCGCTTCCAGATCAAGCTCAACCAGGTTGGCGACGCGATTTCGGAGACGTTCTTCGCACAACCCGCCCCGCGCGAGCGAATGGAAACATCGCTGGCCGGGGCAAGAGGATGAAGAATTAGGGAAGAAAGATGAAAGCCAGGGAAAAAGCGCAAGATCCTTGTTCCCACGCTCCGCGAGGGAACACAGCCGCGGCCGCTCCGCGGCCGAGAGGTTCCATGCCGCGCGCGGCCACGGGGACGCAGAGCGTCCGGGGACACGTTCCCACGCCGAGCGTGGGAACGAGAACAAACGAGAACAATAACCAATGACAAATGACCAATGACAAGTGACAATTAGCCAATGATTCGCGTGGCCCTGAACCACAAAACGCTCTACCGCTACGACCGGCCGGTGACGATCTTCCCGCAGGTCGTTAGGCTGCGCCCGGCGCCGCACTGCCGCACGCCGATCATGAGCTACTCGCTTTCGGTCGAGCCGCGCCCCCACTTCCTCAACTGGCAGCAGGATACTCAAGCAAACTACCTGGCACGGCTGGTGTTCCCCAAGCCGGCCGGCGAATTGTCGATCGAAGTCGATCTCGTGGCCGAGATGACGGTGATCAACCCCTTCGACTTCTTCCTCGAGCCCGCGGTCGAGAAGTTCCCTTTCGTCTACGACGACTCGTTGGCGGCGGAGTTGAAACCGTTCCGCGCGGTCGAGCCGGCCGGGGCCCGAATGCAGGCGTACCTCGACTCGATCGACCGCGCTCCCCTGCCGACGAACGATTTCCTGGTGGCGCTGAACCAGCGATTGCAACGCGACGTTCGCTACCTGATCCGCATGGACCCTGGCGTGCAGAGCTGCGAGCAAACGCTGACGTTGGCCAGCGGCTCGTGCCGTGACACGGCCTGGCTGTTGGTGCAGGTGCTCCGCAACCTGGGGCTGGCCGCGCGGTTCGTGTCGGGCTACCTGATCCAGCTCACGTCCGACGTCAAATCGCTCGACGGGCCAAGCGGGCCGGAACACGACTTCACCGACCTGCACGCCTGGACCGAGGTCTATCTGCCCGGCGCCGGCTGGATCGGCCTCGACCCGACCTCGGGGCTGTTTGCCGGCGAGGGGCACATCCCGCTGGCATGCACCGCCGAACCGTCGAGCGCCGCCCCGGTTAGCGGCTCGGTCGAGCCGTGCGAGACGACGTTCGACGTCACGATGTCGGTCCAGCGTATCCACGAAGATCCAAGGGTTACCAAGCCCTACCGCGACGACGAGTGGCAAGCAATCGAGCGACTGGGGCACCGCATCGACGCCGAGCTGGAAGCCGGCGCCGTTCGCTTGACGATGGGGGGCGAGCCGACGTTCGTTTCGATCGACGACATGGACGGCCTCGAATGGAATTTCGACGCGCTAGGGCCGACCAAACGGCCCTTGGCCGGCGATCTCCTCGCGCGGATCGAGCAACGGTTCGCGCCCGGCGGCCTTTTACACTATGGCCAGGGAAAATGGTACCCCGGCGAGCCGCTGCCGCGCTGGGCGCTCGGTTGCTATTGGCGCAAGGACGGCGTGCCCATCTGGCACGACCGCGAGTTGCTGGCGAACGAACGCACCGATTATCGTCATGGGCCGGCCGAGGCCCGGGCTTTCGTCTCGGCCCTGGCCGAACGGCTGGGCGTCTCGCCCGAACTGGCCGTGCCGGCCTACGAAGACGTCTGGCACTACATTCGACAAGAGCGAAAGCTGCCAGTGAACGTCGATCCGCTCGACGCCAGGCTCGACGATCCCTTGGAACGTGCCCGGCTGGCGCGAGTCTTCGAACGCGGCCTCGGCGAGGTGGCCGGTTACGCTCTTCCATTGCGGCCCAGCGATCTGATTTCCGGACCGCGCTGGCTCAGTGGTCGCTGGTCGTTCCGCCAAGAGCGGATGTACCTGGTGCCGGGCGACTCGCCGCTGGGCCTTCGCCTGCCGCTCGAATCGCTCCCCTGGTCGGCGCCCGAGGACCGGGAGCTGGTGCAAGGCCTGGATCCCTTCGAGCCACGCGGTCCGTTAGCCGTCGATGGAGAGGCGTCAGACGGTGCGACTACGGATGTTCGTCAGGCGCAGCGCTACGTGAATCGCGAGGGCAACGGTCGGCCGGCGGTGTCGAGCCGCGCCGGGGCGGCGGCCGCATACGCCGGATCGTCGCGACACGGCGGACAGGCTGGCTGGTCGGCGCTCGACGAGCTCGAGCCGGCGGCGTCGGCCGGCGCGGACTTGTTGCCGCAGGCGGTGCCGGAACTGGGCCATTTGCTCGAACAGGGCCAATCGGCGCGGCAGGTGGTTCGCACGGCACTCTGCGTCGAGCCGCGGCAGGGTCGGCTGCACGTCTTCATGCCGCCGGTGCGGCGCCTTGAGCACTACCTGGAGCTGGTCGCCGCGGTCGAAGAGACCGCCCGTGAGCTGTCGCTGCCGATCGTCGTCGAGGGTTATCCACCACCACACGACCATCGGATGAACCATATCAAAGTTACGCCCGATCCTGGCGTGATCGAGGTCAACGTCCATCCGGCCCATAGTTGGAACGAGCTGGTCCGCAACACGACGGTGCTCTACGACGAGGCGCGGCAGGCGCGGCTGGGAACCGAGAAATTCATGCTCGACGGCAAGCACTCCGGCACGGGGGGCGGCAACCACGTCGTCCTTGGCGGGCCGACGCCCGCCGACAGCCCTTTCCTCCGCCGCCCCGACCTGTTGCGCAGCTTGTTGGCCTATTGGAACAATCACCCCGCGCTGTCGTACCTGTTTTCGGGCACGTTCATCGGCCCGACGAGCCAGGCGCCGCGAATCGACGAAGCCCGGCACGAGAGTCTTTACGAGCTGGAGATCGCCTTTCAGCAACTTCCCGACTCGGGCGACTGCCCTCCCTGGCTGGTGGATCGCGTGTTCCGGCATCTGCTGACCGACCTGACCGGCAATACGCACCGGGCCGAGTTCTGCATCGACAAACTCTATTCGCCCGACACGGCCGCGGGCAGGCTGGGGCTGGTCGAATTCCGCGCTTTCGAGATGCCGCCGCACGCCCGAATGAGCCTCACGCAGCAATTGCTGCTGCGGGCATTGATCGCCTGGTTCTGGAAGCAGCCCTACCGGCGGAAGCTGGTCCGCTGGGGGACGGGCTTGCACGACCGTTACCTTCTGCCGCATTTCGTGTCGCAGGACATCCGCGACGTGATTGACGAGCTGCGCGCAGCCGGCTACGCCTTTTGCCCCAAATGGTTCGACGCGCAGTTCGAGTTTCGCTTCCCATTTTACGGCGAAGCCACCTACTCCGGCGTGCGGATCGAGTTGCGTTCGGCAATCGAGCCGTGGAACGTGTTGGGCGAGGAGCCGGGCCCCGGCGGCACCGCGCGCTATGTCGATTCATCGGTCGAGCGGCTGCAAGTCAGGGTCGAGGGCATGACCGAACCTCGGCACATCGTCACCTGCAACGGCCGTCGCGTTCCCTTGCACCCCACGGGCACCGCCGGCGAGTTCGTGGCCGGCGTGCGCTACCGCGCCTGGCAGCCCCCCACCTGCCTGCACCCGACGATTCCGGTGCATACTCCATTGGTGTTCGATCTTTACGACACCTGGGCCGGCCGTTCGATGGGCGGCTGCACCTGGCACGTGTCGCACCCGGGCGGGCGCCACTACGACGGTTTTCCGGTGAACGCCTACGAAGCCGAATCGCGCCGCGCCGCGCGGTTTTTCAAACACGGTCACACACCCGGCCCGACTACCCTGGCTCGCGAGGAATTGAACCCACAATTCCCGCTGACGCTCGATTTGCGCCGCACACCCTAGACTACGCGCGGCCAAGAATGAGACATTCACGGTGGCCGGGGGCGGAGCCTGGGCCGGTGAAAAGTTGGGCTTTGGGCTGGAACGCCGTTATACCGATTTCGTTCCGCACGTAGAACGGAATTTATTCCGTTAGAATCCGGAAACGGAATGAATTCCGTTCTACGCCGCACGAACACATTCACTCGAATCCCAAAACACGACTTTTGCCTCAAAAGCCCAAGTTTTTAGCGGCCCAGGCAGAGCCTGGGGCGGTGAAAACTTGGGCTTTTGGCCTGCTAGCATGGCCAGCAGGTTCGACCGTATTTGTTCCTACATCGTAGAACGGAATTCATTCCGTTTCCGTCTTTTAACGGAATGAATTCCGTTCTACGAGCGGAATAAAACCAGTATAAGACCCAAACAGTCGCAAGCCCAAGTTTTCACCGGCCCAGGCAGAGCCTAAGCGATGCCCCGGTCGCTATCTAGCCGGGGCATCGCTTAGGCTCTGCCACCAGCCACCCCTTTCGCGTGACAAAATGTCTCATTGTCGGCCACGTCAAGTATAGTGCGACTAACGACGGTCATTCGGCCTTCGTCAATTGAACGACGAACACGGAAGTCATTTTGCCGACCGGCGCGGTTCCGAGTGCGACGGTGTGACCCAGTGGGGCGACCACCGTCGTGTCGAGCTCGCAAAGACGGCGGGTACGAACCGCACCGGGCGTTTTGGCAGGTAGCGGACCGTCGGGGGCCGATGAAAGCGTCTCCGTGGCGCTGAGTCGAATCTGCAGCGCCATCGGCCCACCCTGTTTTTGCAGGAAGGCGCCGCTGACCGCCAGTTCGCAGGGATTTTCAAGTTCGGGTGAACATTTCATCTCGAATGGGCCGTCGGCCACCGCCTGGATGGTTACTTGAGCGGCGAGCTTCAGTCCCTCGACGCCGATCTTGGCCAGATCGTCCACGACCTTCTTGAGGTCCGCGGGAACCGCGGCCGCGTCGGGGCGATCCATTCCGCTGATCAGCCAGACGACGCGCACTTGCAGCACCTTGGGGCCGCTTTTCTCGTTGGCTTCATCCAGCCTGGCTACCAGGGCTTCGACGGCCGAGAGTCCTTCGACCGTGTCTTGAACCACGATGGCGTTATGGCGGGGATCGAGGGCGATCCGGCCCTCGGGCGACAGCACGACCATAAGCTGTTTCTCGAACATTCCGTCGAGAGTCAGGTTTATCGGTGTGAAGATCTTCGTCGTCAATGGGTTGCGTTCCGCTGCGTCGCGAGTGTCGATGTCCAGGATCTCAATGATGCCTTCAATCTTCTTCGTGGTCTCAGGAGTGGCGCGCACCAGGATGCTGTTGGTGCGCAGATCGGCGACAACGAAACTTGCCATGCTCGCGTCGCCAAGAACTTGCATCAAGACGCTTCGGATCCCTAAAGCGTCGGCGAACTTGAGACGAAATACGCGAAATGCGAGGTCTTGCTCCGGCTTTCTCGGCCCAGCCGGGGCATCCGACTTCTTGGCGCTCGCGGGCAGGGCGTCCGGCGCAGGCAACTGCTGGCCGGAGCCGACGGACGCGCCCAACAAGAGCCAGGCGGCCAACGCGGTTGGAACCAGCGAAGTACGCCGAATACAAAACGTCTCGATGGTGGAATTGGTTCTCATCAATCACTCCTTGGTTAGGGCCTCTGGTTCCCGTGGTCCAGGACGCCGGAAGATATGCGAGCAGGCGCCGTGGGATACAACCAAAAGATGCTGACCGTCGGATCGTTGCTCGCCACGGGGATGACGATCGCGTCGGACTCCCGATTGAACGTTAGCTTGACAATTGCCGGCCGGTGAGCGATGTCGCCCTTACCCTCGCCAATGTCCTGCGACTCGACCTTGACATCAATCGCGGCCGTTTCGACGAGGCCTTTCGCGGCGTCACGACCGCGGCCGTTCCAGGTAATCCACGCGCCAGAGGCCAAAAAAAACACGATTGCCGCGGCCAGCGAGCCGATCGTCACGAACGAACGCCGCCTCGCGCTGGCTCGCAGTTCTCGTTCGATTTTCCCAGTCAGAGACGACGGAACCGCGCCAAGTTCCATTTTGGCCGATGCGAGCAGCCAATCAATGCGCTTCTCGAG
This sequence comes from Pirellulales bacterium, assembly GCA_035534975.1. Classification (GTDB taxonomy): domain Bacteria; phylum Planctomycetota; class Planctomycetia; order Pirellulales; family JAICIG01; genus DATKSN01. The sequence goes on along the minus strand of DATLQY010000257.1, from coordinate 912 downwards.
ACTGACCGCCCGACTGCACGATGCGCACTCCGCAAGGTGCGCGACGAAGTCCATTCTGGCGCGCGGGGAGAGATCGTCGTCAAGAAAACGGTCCAGGTCGTCACAAGGGGTGTTGGTCATGTGGTCGAATGGGAGGGCGATGTCTCGTCGTCCGCCAGCGCGGCGAGTTGCTCTCGCATTTTCTTGCGGGCCAACGACAAATTGGCTTTGACGCTTTCCACGTTGGTATCCAGCGATTCGGCGATCTGAATGTGGGTCAACTCCTCGCAAGCGTGGAGGTACAACACCTCCCGCTGCCGCGGCGGCAGTGAGTCCATCGCTTCGACCGCGCGGCGAACCTCATCACGCGCCGAGGCCGTCTGAGCCGGCGATGCGACGTCCGATGGGATCTCGTCGTCGAGAGGGCGCGTTTGGCCCGCGGCATGACGGCCCCGTCGAACTCGATCGCGCCAGACATTCGTGGCAATCCGGAACAGCCACACTCGCGTGGCCGCCGAGTCTCGCAGTTGATCACGCTTGCGCCAAGCACGCAGCAGCGTCTCCTGGGTGATGTCTTCCGCCTCATGGTGGTTTCCGGTCAAACGCAACGCGAAGCGGAAGACGCGCGCCACATGGTCCGATAGGTCTGTCACGGCTATTCGTCGCCTGGGTCAATTCCAACGACGCCGTCATCATGGTACCGGCCCCTCACCTGGGCAATGGTCCTGGGATCGTGCTGTAAATAAGGACGAACGAAGCACGTCAAGGTAAAAACCGCTGGAACGGGCTACTTTTTCCCGGCTGCCTTCATCGGCAGACTTGGCCGAGCGTGCGCAAAATGCGCCTGTTGGAGAGGTAATCATGATCGCTGTTTACGCCGGAATTGTTCCGCGCAGCGGGCTCACGCTCAGGTGTCCCATGCTCGCCCCCTCG
>DATLQY010000256.1:0-8953 GCA_035534975.1 Pirellulales bacterium | reverse complement strand
GTCAAGGACGCGGCGGCCGACCGGCCGATCAGTTTCAAGCTCGACGTGATGCCCGTCTTCATGCGGGCCGGTTGCAATACCGGCAGTTGCCATGGTGCCGCCCGCGGCAAGGACGGCTTCCGCTTGTCGCTCTTCGGTTTCGACCCCAACGGCGACCACTATCGGCTGACGCACGAACTGGGCTATCGCCGGATCAATCTTGCCCTGCCGGCAGAAAGCCTGACGATGGAGAAGTGCGACGGGACCGTGCCGCACACCGGCGGGAAGCGCTTCGACCGCGACAGCGAATACTACCAAGCGCTTTTGCGTTGGCTGGAAGCCGGCGCGCCCTTGGACGCCGGCGAAACTCCCAAGGTGCTCGCCGTCGAGCTGTACCCCAAGCAAATCGTGCTCGAAGGCGCTGGGGCCACGCAGCAAATGGTCGCGCGGGCCAAGTACGCGGACGGCAGCGACCGCGACGTGACCGATCTGGCTGTGTTCCTGACGAACAACGACAACTCGGCGGGGATCACGCCCGACGGACTCGTGACCGCCGCCAACCGCGGCGAGGCTTACGTGATGGCCCGCTTCGAGACGCACACCGTGGCCAGCCAAGCGTTGGTGTTGCCCAAGGACGTGCAGTACACGCCGACACAGGAGGCGCCGGTCAACTACGTCGACGAACTTGTGGGGTTGAAGCTCAAGAAGCTGCGCATCCTGCCCAGCGACCTTTGTACGGACGAGGTCTTCCTCCGCCGCGTGACGATCGACATCACCGGCGTGCTGCCGACCGAGGAAGAGTACCAGCAGTTCATCACCGACGAAGACCCGGCCAAGCGGGCGGCGCTCATCGACCGGCTCTTGAACCGCAAGGAATTCTCGGAAATCTGGGCCATGAAATGGGCGGAGTTACTTCAAATCCGCACCACGAACCAGGTGAGCTACAAATCGGCGTTCCTTTACTCGAACTGGCTCAGCGCCCAGATTCAGAACAACGTCCCGTTGAACAAGACCGTCCAGGAACTGCTGGGGGCGACCGGCGGCACGTTCAAGAACCCACCCACGAACTATTACCAGATCGAAACCGACACCCTGAAGACGGCCGAGAACGTGGCCCAGGTGTTCATGGGAATTCGCACGCAGTGCGCCCAGTGCCACAACCATCCGTTCGACCGTTGGACGATGGACGACTACTACAGCTTCGCCGCCTTTTTCGCGCAAATCGGCCGCAAGCCCAGCGAGGACTATCGCGAGATCATCGTCTTCAACTCGGGCGGCGGCGAGGTGGGGCACCTGGTGGGAGGACGCGCGATGAAGCCGAAGTTCCTGGGCGGAGTCGAACCGGAGGTGGCGGGCAAGGACCGCCGCATGGTGCTGGCCCAGTGGCTGGCCTCGCCCGAAAACCCGTACTTCGCCACGAGCGTCGCCAACCGCGTTTGGGACCATTTCTTCGGCGTCGGCATCGTGCAGCCGGTCGACGACGTGCGGATCAGCAATCCGCCCAGCAACCCGGAACTGTACGGCAGCCTGGGTAAGAAATTCACCGAGTACAATTACGACTTTAAGCAACTCGTCCGCGACATCTGCAACTCGAAAACCTACCAGCGTTCCACGCGGCGCAACGCCAGCAACGACTCGGACGAACTCAACTTCGCCCATTCCCGCATCCGCCGCATCCGCGCCGAGAACATGCTCGACTGCATCAGCCAGGTGACGGAAACCAAGGACAAATTTCAGGGGTTGCCGCTGGGGTCGCGGGCGGTGCAGATCGCCGACGGCGGCACGAGCACGTATTTCCTCACCACGTTCGGTCGTGCGACCCGTAACACGGTTTGCTCTTGCGAAGTCAAGACCGAGCCGACCTTGTCGCAATCGCTGCACCTGCTCAATGGCGATACGGTCGAAGGTAAGATCAAAGGCGGCGGGTTGATTCAGCGAGCTTTGGCCGCCGGCAAGAACCCGGACCAGGTGATCCAGTCGATCTACATCCGTTGCCTCTGCCGGCAACCTTCGGCCGAGGAAATGACCAGGCTCAAAGCGGCCATCGCCGGCGAGGCCGACCCCGCCCGGGCACTGGAAGACGTTTTCTGGGCCGTCATGAACTCGCGCGAGTTCATGTTTAATCACTAGAGAGTCATTGGTCATTTGTCATTGGTCATTGGTTAGACGCGGTCCATGAGCTGTGCAACGAGTTTTCTTAACAAATGACCAATGACAAATGACCAATGACCGCCCAATCACCACCACTCGACCTTCTCCAATGCACCACCTCACCTTAATCGCCCTCGTGGTAATCGTTGGTTCGGTGCCCGCCCGCGCCGATGACGCCAGGCCCGCCGATCCGGCGGCCGCCAAGGTCACCTACGCCGACCACGTGCAGCCGATCTTTCGCGAGCACTGCTTCACTTGCCATAGCCAGGACACCGTCAAGAGCGACCTGGCGCTCGACAACTTTGGCGCGGCGATGCGCGGCGGAGCGAGCGGTGAGGTGATTGAGGCGGGCGACCCTGAAAGCTCGCGGCTCTGGAAACTGGTTTCGCACCAGGAAACGCCCGAAATGCCGCCGCAACAGCCCAAATTGCCCGAGGCGAAGCTGGCCATCATCAAACAATGGATTCTTGGGGGCGCGCTGGAAACATCGGGTTCCGTCGCCAAGGTCAAGAAAAAGCCGACGATCGACCTGGCTGCCAGCGCCGGTTCCGGCAAACCGGCCGGGCCGGTGGCGATGCCCGAGGGGTTGTCGCGCCAGGCACAGGTGTATACCCCTCGCGGTTCGGCCGTGACCGCGATCACGTCGAGTCCCTGGGCTCCCGTTGTGGCCATCGCCGGGCAGAAGCAGATCGTGCTCTACAACTCCGACACGGCCTCGCTCGTGGGTGTGCTGCCTTTCCCCGAGGGGATGGCGCAAACGCTCAAATTCAGCCGTTCAGGAGCGTTGCTCATGGCCGGCGGAGGTCGGGCGGGAAAGCAAGGGCTCGTGGCCGTTTACGACGTCAAGACCGGCGCCCGTGTGTTCACAGTCGGCGACGATCTCGATACCGTGCTGGCCGCCGACATCAACAACAACCACACGCTCATCGCACTGGGCGGTCCGCGACGGGTGGTCCGCGTCTATTCGGCCGTCGACGGACAGTTGCTCTATGAGCTGAAGAAGCACACCGAATGGGTCACCGCGATCGAGTTCAGTCCCGACGGCGTGCTGCTGGCCACCGGCGACCGCAACGGCGGGCTGTTCGTATGGGAGTCCGAGACCGGTCGCGAGTACCAAAACCTGGCCGGCCACACCGCGGCGATCAGCGACGTGAGCTGGCGGCTCGACTCGAACCTGCTGGCAAGCTCGAGCGAGGACACCACGATCAAGCTCTGGGAAATGGAGAACGGCGCCCAAATCAAGAACTGGGGCGCGCACGGCGGCGGCGCCCTGTCGGTCGATTTCACGCACGACGGCCGTCTCGTATCGGCCGGGCGCGACAACCTGGCGAAGGCCTGGGACCAGAACGGTCAGCAAATACGGGCCTTCGACGCCTTCGCCGATCTGGCAATGGAAGCCACGTTCACGCACGATGGGGCCCGGGTGGTGGCGGGCGATTGGACGGGCGAAATTCGGATGTGGGACACCGCCGATGGCAAGCTTGTGGCCAAGTTGCCTATGAATCCGCCGACATTGGAGATGGTCGCTACCGCGAGCGCGCAACAGGCCGCCGCCGCCGAGGCGGCTGCACGACAAGCCTTGCAGCAGCTCGCCGCCGCGCAGCAAGTTGCCACCGAGCGGACGACGGCGTTGGAAGCCGCCAACGCGAAGCTGACGGCGGTCCAGGCCGAGGCGCCCAAGACCGAAGCAGAGCGGATAGCCGCCGAGAAGCTGTTGGCCGAGAAAACGGCCGCGGCCAAGACGGCCACCGACGTGGCGACCGCCGACAAGACGGCCTCGGACCAGACCGCTACCGAACAGGCGGCCGCTGCGAAAATCGTCGTCGACACGGCCGCTGCGAAGAAAGCTGCCGACGACGCCTTCGCCGCGCAGGCGACCGACGAGAACAAGAAGAAGGTGGAAGCCTCCGCCACGGAGCTGGCGGCGGCCGAAAAGGTCGCGGCCGACAAGACGGCCGCGGCCAAAACGGCGGCCGAAAAGGCCGCTACTTCGCTTACTTCTGCGCAGCAGGCCGAGAAAGCCAAGGTCGCCGCCGAAAAGAACTTGGCTGCCAAGACCGCGTTGGCCAAGACGGCCGCTGACAACTTGCCCGTCGCTAAGACCGACGCGGAGAAGAAGGCCGCCGAAAAGGCGGAGGCCGACAAGCTATTGGGCGAAACGACCGCGTCGGCGAAGGCCGCCGCTGACGCGTCGGCGGCCGCCAACGCCGTCGCCCAGCAGGCCAGTGCCGAAAAGGCCGCCTTCGACCAGGCGCAAGCGGCGCAAACGGTGCAGGCCAACGCCGGCAACTAAGCCGCGCACCGGCTGCAATATGCAGCGTCATTCTCGCGAATTGAGCTGGTGGCGGCTTGGGATTTCTTCGCCAGGGGCTTGCCCCCTGGAGTTTCACATTGGTCACTAGATCGAAAGCGGCCGCATTCCCGTCGTCCGTGTCGCTTCGCAGGCGGCTTGCGAGGCGACAAGGATGAAAGCAGGTAGAATAGCGGGCCTGCGAATGTAGAAACGCGCGTGAAACTCCAGGGGACAAGCCTCTAGGCTCAATAAGATGTGCAATATAACGTGGGCGGGGCCGCGGGCTATTCGCGGGGACGAACCGCTCCGGTCAGGCCACTGTAATCGGCGCGGTCCTCGGGGTGCCAAAGGGGCAAACCCTCGCGGATGCGGCGCGCCAGCACGTCGAGCTTCTCCGGCGAACCTGCCGGGGCCTCGGTAGGAATGAACTGTTCGGTCTCGACCGGCGCAAAGTCCTCGTCGTGACCGAATTCCAGAATAGCTTCGAATACGTTCCGCATGATCTTCAAACCCTCCATACCTCAAACAAGCAACAATATCACCCTGGCGGCACTCCACCGGATCGAAGCCATTGGGCAGGCACGGCCCACGGCGATTCTCGACGCGATTCCTGCGTCAAACCAGCCCAAAAGTGACTTCCTTACCCCAACGACTTCAACGAACCCGGCAAACGACGCCAAGGCGAAACTGGCAGGCGCCACGAAACAACGGAGGTGGCCCAGCCAACGACTCCGCTATAGGCGGGATGGCACCTGCGACTCACAAGAATGTTATTCTCTCCATTCTGAAACAAAAGTCAAGCATTTTGACGACCCTAACGTGATTTTAACGATTCGCGGCAAACATCAACGAGGTCCGATGTGAATTGGCTCCAACGCCCGCTGCGGCTTCCGCCCCAGGCCCGTGGCTTTCACTTGATCACGCGCCAGGTGCTCGAGGCATTGCCCGAACTTTCCGAATTCAAGGTCGGACTATTGCACATCTTCATCCAGCACACGTCGGCCTCGTTGACCATCAATGAAAACGCCGATCCCGAAGTGCCGGCGGACCTCGAGCGCTCGTTCAACGCGTTGGCGCCGGAGGACTTTCCGTACCGGCACACCTGCGAGGGTCCCGACGACATGCCGGCCCACGTGAAGGCGGCGATGTTGGGGAGCTCCGTCAGCGTGCCGGTCGCCGACGGCAAGCTGGCGCTGGGCACCTGGCAAGGCATTTATCTCTGCGAACACCGCGACCGCGCCGGCCCGCGCCGACTGGTGCTGACAATTTATGGCGATTGCGTAGGTTAGGCTTTCCAGCCTGACGAACAGACAAGGCGCCCCGAATTCTGCAGATCGTCATCAAAGAGGGTAGCGGAATTCGTGAGAATTCCGAGGGTGAGGGGCGATGCTACGCCGGTATCGCTGCGATCTCTTCGAGTACCGTTACGATGACGGGCCGTTGGGCTGGGTCGTGGCTGATGCAACGGGCTATCAAGTTGCGCCAGGTGGAGAACGGGACATGGTCCACGTCGGTCTGCCCAGTGAGTAGGAACACCAGAATCTTGCCGAGCGAATAGACGTCGGCGCTGGGGCGCGCTTCGACACCCTGGAATTGCTCCGGGGCCGCGTAGCCCAGCGTTCCGTACTGCTGGAACGTCTTTTGCGTCATCATTCGCGACAGGTTCTTGGAAATGCCGAAGTCCGCGAGTTTCCACTGGTCGCCGAGGCAAAGCACATTTTCCGGTTTAAGATCGCGGTGGACGATATCGTGTTCATGAAGTTCACTCAACGCACCCGCCACGCTGAGGGCGATGCGCTTGGCCTCGTCGACAACGAGGCCGCGGCCGTTGCCTCGCGCTTCCACGTGCGCTTGCAAATCGCCGCCATCGGCGAACTCCGTGACGAGAGCGACGTATTCGTCGTCCCGGATGAAATCGAGCACCTGGAGCACGTGCGCCGTGTTCATCCGCATCAATTTGTCGTAGATGCGCATTTCGCGTTCGAGCGAGTCATTGTCCGCGGAGTTCCTGCGAACGCGCTTCAAGAACACGCGCTGGCCGGTTTCGCGGTTCCGGGCCACGTACGCTTCGGCCATTCCGCCGGCGTCCAGACTGCGCAATAGATCGTATTTGTGGAACACAAGGGGCGATTGGGCGCTCTCGGCATGCGCACTCGTGGCCTGCCGCCGTGCGGACCGGTTGCCGTTGCCGGGCGTGACGGTTTCGCCAGTCTCCGGGCAGGGCGCTCGGAACTCCTGGCCGGTAGCATTATCGATGTAAGTGAGCTCGGTGCGCGCAAATTCCGAAGGATTGATGCGGCGCAATTGCTCCTTGACCCGCCGCCGCATCTCCAACGCGAACGTCAGGTATTCGGCAAGCTCGTCCTTGGTGACGTCGCCGTCCGGGTGAATGAGCTTGATCAGCCCCGACACCGTGCGCATGACCGCCTTGCGGTCGCGGTGGCCGAGTTGTTTGCCGAAGGAGAAGTACCGTTCGTAGGCGTCGGTATGGTTCACCGGGCGGAGCTCGTTGTGGAAAATCTCCGCGATGTAATCGGCGATGAACCCCAGGTGGCTCGTGAATAAGTTCGGGGTCAGCTTGGCCATCTCCCAGCCGGGCAGATAGGCGTGCCAGCGGTCGTGGAAGGCGTCGTCGTCGCGGATGGTCTCGGGCAGCGGTTCGAACAGGTGGCTCGTTTCCACGAGCGTCTCGACGTCGCCGTGTGTGTTGCCGTTGAAAATAATGCACGCCTCGGCGGAAATGGTGCCCTTGTCGTCGCCGCGGGAAAACGAGCCTTGCTCCATGTAACCCTTGTACATGTCCTTGTCGTTGGCACTCTTGAAGTTGGGGCCGGCGACCTCGTCGAACGCGACAAGATCGTATTTCACCACAAGCCCCGGCTTGTCCTTGCGGTTCTTCCAGCCAAACAGGTCGGTCACGCTCCCCTGGCCGCCGGATAGGAGAATGGCGTAGGGCGAGATTTCGCGAAAGACGAACGACTTGCCGGTTTCCTTGGGTCCAAGCTCGATCAGGTTGTAATTGCGCTCGACCATCGGCACGAGCCGGAGCAGGTAGAGGAGCTTGCGGCGCCAGGTGAACTCGGCCTGCGTGGGTTCGTAACCAATCGTGCGCAAAAGGACCCCCACCCATTCTTCCCGAGTGAACTGGCGGCGAGCCTTGATGTATTCGTCCAGGTTGGCGCTGGCGATCTGGATGGGCTGCATCCGCTTGAGTACGAACGGCCGGGTGACTCCACCGTGAACGATGGTCTCGTCGAAGGCCAGCTCGAGATTGGCCCAAACGCCTCCCGTCAACGTCCGTTCGTATTGGTAGACGGTCCGCTCATCGATGTGGACCTTGTCCAGCCCCGAAGTCGCGAATTTCGCCCAATACTTGCCCCCCCTGGTCCTTCTCGTCGAACGTGACGCTGACCATGTCGATCATCTTGATCGACCGGTACCGCTGCAAGCGGGCCTTGATGAGCTCGCTTTGGTCCGACCGGACGATCCGCTCCTTGATCATCTCCTTGACGCTGGCAACTCCCGATTCGATCTGGCTCTCGTCGGTCGTCGAGCAATACTTGCCGAGCAAGTATTCCAGCACGTAGACCGGAATGCTGAAGCCGACTTTGAGGCGCTGGACCAGGTCTTTCCGGACCACCCGCCCCGGAAAGGCGTCGATCAGCTTGCCGTCAAGTGCGTCAACCCACGCTGGATGTTTGATTTCGAGTGTCATTACTTGATAGTGTACACGCTCAAACGCCAAAACACGCGTCTACGGCGCTGCCGAACAGGCCAACGAAAGCATTACCAGTCGCTGATCTCGATTTTGAGTGTCACGTCCTCTCGCACGAGAATCTCCTCGTCATCAGCGTCGAGAACTTCGACAACCAACGGCGCTCCATACGCCAAGAGCGGTTTTGGCTCGACGATCGCCAATTGCACGGTGACCGGCGCGCCTTCCGGCTCGATGGTCACCGGTTCGCCGTGCCGGAAAAAGAGCTTGCCGGTCGCGGGGTCTTTCAGCTTGACCAGCACGCGCCGGGCCAGCAGGTTCACGTCGGCATTGAAAAGCTGACCGGTCGCCGCGGCCTGCACATGAACGCGGGGGGCCTCGCTGGTGATGTGTCCGACCGGCTTCAGCACCACGTGTACTTTGCGGGCCTTTGTGGGCCAGGTCGCGACGACCACGGGAACGATCATCTCCTGCAAGGTCGCGCCTCCGTGGAAAAAGCCCAGCGCGCCATAAGTGTGAAAGGCGCTGGTGCCGCGTGGGACCACGACTTCCAGATCGGATTGCGGAACGTGCAAGTGAACCGCGCTGGTGTGCGACAGGTCGTGTCCGACCATTGCCCGGCGGTGCTTCCAAAGCACGTTGCCCGTGGGCGCGTCGTCCACGATGTCGTCCGCGTCGGGCTGCCAATGAAAGAAGCCGTGGTCGGAGACGACGATCACGCGGCTGTAGCCGGCGTCACGGAGCTTGCGGATCGCCTGCGCGTAACGGCGCAGGTGGTCGTCGGCCCCGGTGATCTTCAACTGCCCGTCGTGGCT
>DATLQY010000255.1:0-2289 GCA_035534975.1 Pirellulales bacterium | reverse complement strand
ACAGCGCCGGCAGGAAATGCGCAAGGCATCGTTCGCTCCCACGGAAGGCAAGCCGCAGGGGGGTCTCAAACCGTGGCGCGAGGTGGCCACGCCCCATGGCGACGTATCGAGTGGCCGCTACCAGCAGGCCGAGTTCGCCGCGGATCTCTGGCAGGTCTACCAGAATGAAGGTTCCGACGAGTACAAGCACCCCATCGAATTCTTCCGCCGCACGTTCCTCACGACCGGCCTTGCGCAACTCTTGATTCGGGCGCTGCTTCGCCTGTCTGGCAATGGTGGCGATCCGGTCGTCGAGTTGCAAACCAACTTCGGCGGCGGCAAAACGCACGCGCTCTTGGCCCTCTGGCACCTTTTTTCGGGAACTCCGTCAAGCGAGCTGCCGGGCGTTGACGAGCTGGCGAAGGAGGCCGGCGTCGATGTGGCCGAATTCGGGAGAATTCAAGCAGGCGCGAGCGCCGTTGGCCCCCATTCCGATGACTCCGGCTACCGCGTTCGCCGAGCCGTCATCGTCGGAACCAAAATCTCCCCCGGCCAGCCCCAGAAAAAGCCCGACGGCACGGTCGTCCGCACGCTGTGGGGTGAAATCGCCTGGCAACTGGGGGGCAAAGAGGGCTACAAGTTCGTCAAGGAGGCCGACGAAACGGGCACCAACCCCGGCGATGCGCTGAAGGAGCTGTTCAACAAATACTCCCCCTGCCTGATCCTGATCGACGAGTGGGTGGCCTACGCGCGGCAGTTGCACGACGGCAGCAGCCTGCCCGGCGGCACGTTCGACACCCAGTTCACGTTCGCCCAGGCCGTCAGCGAATCGGCCAAGGCGGCCAAAAACACACTCTTGGTCGTGAGTGTCCCCTCGAGCGACAACGAGATCGGCGGCGAGTGGGGCAAGAAGGCGCTCGACCGGATCAAGAACGCCATCGGCCGCGTCGAATCGTCGTGGCGGCCGGCCAGCCCCGACGAGGGGTTCGAGATCGTGCGGCGGCGATTGTTTCAGCCGCTCACCAACGAACAGGCCAAAGCGCGCGACGCCGTGGCGCGGGCGTTCTCGGAATTGTACGGGTCGCAGCAGCAGGAGTTTCCGACCGAGTGCCGCGAGGCCGACTACGAGCGCCGCATCAAGATGGCGTACCCCATTCACCCCGAGCTCTTCGACCGGCTCTACAACGACTGGTCGACGCTCGACAAGTTCCAACGCACCCGCGGAGTGTTGCGGTTGATGGCGGCCGTGATCCATTCGCTCTGGGAGCGGCACGACGGCAACCTGCTGATCCTGCCGGCCAACGTTCCCGTCGACGACGCGCGCGTGCAATTCGAATTGACACGTTACATGGACGACCAATGGGTGCCCGTCATTGAGAAGGACGTCGACGGCTCGAACTCGCTACCGTTGTCGCTTGACCGTGAGAACCCCAATTTGGGGCGCTATTCCGCCTCGCGCCGTGTGGCGCGCACCATCTACATGGGCTCCGCCCCGATTCAGCGTGCCGCCAACCGAGGCATCGACGAGCGGCGCGTAAAACTCGGCTGCGTGCAGCCGGGCGAGGCGGTGGCGACCTTCGGCGACGCCTTGCGGCGCCTGACCGACCGGGCCACGTACCTCTACATCGACGGCAAACGCTACTGGTACTCGACCCAACCGACCGTCACTCGCCTGGCCGACGACCGTGCCGGACAACTCAGCGACGACGACGTCGACGACGAGTTGCATCAACGGCTGCGCGACGAAGCGCGCTCGCGGGGCGACTTCGCCAAGGTCCATGCCTGCGCGGCCGGCGGCGACATTCCCGACGAGCGAGAGGCCCGGCTGGTGCTGCTGAGCCCCGAGCACCCCCACACGGCCAAGGACGCCGCCAGCCCCGCACGGAAAGAAGCGGCGGCCATTCTCGACTCGCGCGGCTCCAGCCCGCGGAATTACAAGAATACGCTCGTCTATCTGGCCGCCGACGCCACGCGCTTGCGAGAATTGGAGTCGGCCGCTCGGCAATTCCTGGCCTGGATATAGATTTGGGACGATCGCGAAACGCTGAACCTCGACCAATTCCAGACGAAGCAGGCCGACACGAAACGCAAAAACGCCGACGAGACCGTCGGAGCGCGCATCCCGGAGACCTACCAGTGGCTCATCGTGCCCGGCCAATCCGATCCGAAGGGGCCGGTGGAATGGACGGAGATTCGCCTGCAGGGGCAAGACTCTTTGGCAGTCCGGGCGGCCAAAAAGCTCAAGAACGCGGAGTTGCTCATGGTTGAGCTCGGCGGCGTGCGCTTGCGGCACGAGCTCGACCGCGTCCC
>DATLQY010000254.1:0-4784 GCA_035534975.1 Pirellulales bacterium | reverse complement strand
GACGGTTTGCATTTGCATCCCGCAGATCGCCAGAAAATTGCCCGACATGTAAAGCCGGAAGCTGCGCAGCCGCAGCACGGCGTATGGATCGTGTGCCCCTTTTTGCGCGGGCGAGCCCTCGTGGAGCGGCGAGCCCTGGTCGAGCGGCGGGCCGTTCGATTCACCCGATGGACCGTGCGTCATTCCATGCACGAGGCGTCCGCCAAGGGGCGGACAGCCTGCGTCGAACGCCAAGCCCGAGGACCCTCGGCGCGGTGCATGCCGCCGGTATCGTCGCCGCCGAAGCCATCGCACGGCGTCGCTTGCAGGCGGCTGTCGTATTCGATGAAGCCGATCAACTCACATAGATCCGGTTCGGAGAGCGCCTCGACCCGGGCCGAATCGATCTCCAACGATTTGAGAACGGAACTGAAGTTTGTCGCACTCATGATCCATCTCCCTGCGCGATCTTATGGCCGGACGACCGCCGGTCACCATTTGCCTCATGTTTCCTGCGGGCATTATACCGCGTCGCACAGACGATGCTAGCACCCGGTTGCCAGCATTTTCGCTCCACCTTGCCAAGGAGTGTATCCCCCCTGGCGTGGTAAGCGGGGCCGCGGAGCGGCCGAAGATGGGTTCGGGGCACCCGCCCAGCGGGTCGGTGGAGCGTGGGAACCCGGAAAAGCGGTTCGGCGGAGCGTGGGAACCAAGAGAGTCGGAAATCTTTCAGGCGGCCCCACTTGCGCGTTGCTTTTCCATGACCACGCAATTGCCGAGCTCGTTGTATTCGACCTTCGACATAAATGCCCGCATGAGCATGATGCCGCGTCCAGAAGGGATTTCGAGGTTCTCCGGGTCGGTGCAGTCGGGAACCTCTTCGGGGTTGAAGCCGGCGCCCTCGTCGCGGATCCGCACCCAGAGTTGCTCGGGAGAGAGCTTGCAGGAGACGTGGACGTTCTTGCTGATGTCGGAACGATTGCCGTGGCGGATGGCGTTGACCAGCGCCTCTTCGAGCGCCAGATGGATGCCGTGGATGTCGTATTCGCCCCAGTGATGCGCTTCGAGCTGTACCAACAGGTCGTCGAGCACGCGCTTGCCTGCCCCGGTTTCACTGGGAATGACCTGTTCCGTCCTCCAGGTCCAACTTGGTTCTGACATGGGCTTCGGAGTCGCGAGGAGTTAAGGCAGTCGCTGGCCCGCTTCCCTGTTTGACGCCCGCCTTTCCGTGGCAGGCGGCGGTTTTTCCGCTTTTCGATCAAAAGGCGTCCAGAGCGGCGTTTTCATCGGCCTTGATGTCGAACAGCTTGTTCAACTTGGTGATCGCGAAGACCTCGTAGATTTCAGGCCGGATATGGCAGAGTTTCAGCTTACCGCCATGGGCCTTGACCTTCTTGTCGAGCGTAATCAGTTTACCCAATGCGGCGCTTGATAGGAAATCGACCTTGGAGAAATTGAGGACGATCTTGCCGCGCTTATCCTGCTCGACCAACTGGAACAACTCCTGGCCCAACTCCTGGATGCTGGCTTCATCGAGAATCTTGCGGTCCACGAACCCGACGACGGTCACGTCCTGGTTCTTGCCCTTCTTTTCCGCGACGTCCAGCCGCCGGTACGCAGCCATGAAAGGTACTCCACGAGCAGGGGGAAAGCAGTTGTGATCAGCACGCCCCAACCACCGGCGCGACGCCGTAATCGGATCGTGGCTCACAAGTTCTTTCTCGATATGATATTCCGGCCGTGTTGGGTGTCAAGCCAATTCGAGGGGCACGGCCCCAACGACGCGATGGGGAAACACATGTTGCCAAGAAACGACGCGGCGCTGTTCCCCAAGATCCAGGCGGCAACAGCCGTCACGACGCAACACGTGATTCGGCCGATGGTTGCCGTCGGCATCGCGTAACAAGCCGGCCATTCGGCACGTCGTTTGCGTCGGAGACGCTCTTGATGGTCGACTGATCAACCCCTCGCTCCAGGTCGCCGACGTGTTGAATCCTTTCCACATTGCGCCGCAATGCCGCGGGCAGAGCAGGCACTTCGCGCTACGGGCCGTCTCCGCGGCCGTTCTCGCCGCAGTCGCCGCCACCTCCCCGGCGGGTGCCGCCGAGCAGGTCACGGTGCGGTTGCGGAGCGGGCGGACCTTCACCGGAGCGGTCGACTTTCGCACCAATCAAGACCGGTTGTGGCTCCGTTTCGACGGCGGCTCGACGATGGTGCTCCGTTCGATCGACTGGAACGCGGTCGTTAGCAGTCGGCGGGGAAACATGCGACTCACGCCCGCCGAGCTGCGCGAATCGGCGGCCGAATTGGGCTCGTCACGCCCGCAATTAGTTTCGCCACCGGTGGTCCCAAGGGGTGATTTGGGTGACGAACTCGCAACGGCCGATGACCCGGCCGCGCACGGCGCGCGGCGCGTCGAATTCATCCGTTCGCTTTGCATCGACGCCACGCTCGCGAATTGGGATGGCGATGTCGAAAGCGATGGCATCCTGCTGCGTGTCGCCCCTCTGGATGCGGACGGTTACATCCTACCGGTCAGCGGCACGCTGGAAATTGATTTGTTCGGCGATCAAAACCTCTCACCGACGCGCGGCCAAGACTACGGCTTGTTGGCGCACTGGGTCGAACCGCTCGCGATCGACGACGTGGGACCCAACGGCGCCTTCTACCAGTTGCCGTTCCAAGGCGTGCATCCCGACTTCCAGTACGACGTGAGTCCCTACGCCATGCTCCACGCCCGCCTCAGCGTGCCGGGCCAAGGAACCTTCGACGCGACGACCGGCGCGATGCGCATTCGCCTGTACAACGGCGTCCGCGATCGACTGCAGCAGTCCACCGGCACTCGCTTCTTTCCCAACGAGCGAACGGGCATCGGGCGAAGCGAGTTTCCGCTGTCACTGCCATAACCCGGATGATTCTAGTGCTCCGTGCCCGGCCCTTTCATCGCCAGGCTGTGCAGAATGAGCACCGAGCCGATCGACATCAGCGACCAGCCGAGCCATTCGGGTGGCCGAACGACCTTGCGGGGAACAGTGATCGACGCGAAGATCGGTTTCCCCGTCACCACGCCTGCCGATTGGTTCGTAATGAATCGAGTACTGCTTTCATTGAGCACGAATGAATCCACCAGCCGCAACTGAATGCCCACCAGCAGCACGACGACACCGGCCAGGAAGTAATGGTTACGGCTGAATTCCATCGTGGCCACCTCCGTCGAGAACAAGGGCCGTGCTGGGCACGCCAACGCTCCACGATCAGTTATCGTGCCTCGCGGCCGCGCGACTTCAGCACTCGTCGCGGCGTGACGTCCGGTCAGGTCGCTCCGAAATGGCCGGTCGTAGGTCTTCGCGCGAATGCACCGCCCCGTGGGGCTGGTTTCCAACCTGCCATTGGTTTGCATGTACTCAATCGCGCCCGATAATGTGCTCAATCGCGCCCGACAACGGCACAGGGTGGGACAGGTTTCCACGGAGGCCATCATAGTGGTATGGCAGGTTGGAAACCTGCCCCACGATCCGGTCATAGATTTGCACTGAGGGTGGCAAGTGGTAGTGATACCGTTTGGAAAGGGCAAACGGTATCACTACCTGGCAAGGCGGACGCTGGCAAGGCGCGGGCTCTTGCGTTACGATGAGCGGGGACCTTTGAAAAACAACAACATGATCCTGCCGCGAGCATTTCTACGAGCGTGCCGCCGCAGCCTGCGCCGGCCGAAACTTGCCGACTCGCTCGGCACCGAGTTGACGGGCGGCAAGTTGCTGGCAGGGGCGTTGATTTTCCGCCGGCTGCTATTGCGCGAGGTGCTGTCGCCGGATGAGAAGTACGTGGGACTGCTGCTGCCCCCCTCCGCCGCGGGAGTCCTGGCGAACGTCGCCTTGCCGATGGCAGGTCGAATCGCCGTCAACCTGAATTACACGGTTTCACCGGGCGTGATGTCATCCTGCATCCGCCAGTGCGGGATTCGTCACGTTTTGACGAGCCGTAAGGTCCTGGAAAAGCTGCATTTCCAGCTCGACGTCGAAGCCGTGCTTCTGGAAGATCTCCGCCGCAAGACGACCAAGTTTGACAAGCTTGCCGCGGCGTTGGGGGCTTACGTCACGCCGTTGGGAATCCTGGAGCGCAGGTTGGGACTTACGAAAATCGGCGTCGACGACGTGCTGACGGTCATTTTCACCTCCGGATCGACGGGCGACCCGAAGGGTGTGATGCTCACTTATGGCAACGTCGGCTCGAATGTCGAGGCGATCGACCAGCTTGTCCGGCTCAACGACCATGACGTACTGCTTGGCATACTCCCTTTCTTTCATTCGTTCGGGTACACGGCCACACTTTGGACCGTGCTCACCTTGTCGCCCAAGGGGGTTTATCACGTCAGCCCTTTGGAAGCGCGGCAGATCGGCGACTTGTCGAAAAAACAGCGGGTAACGATTCTCATTGCCACACCGACCTTCCTGCGTTCATACCTCAAGCGGTGCCAACCGGAGGAATTCGCGGCACTCGACGTCGTCGTGGCGGGGGCCGAGAAGCTGCCCACGGAGCTTTGCGACGCCTTCGAAGAGCGGTTCGGCGTGAGGCCCGTCGAGGGTTACGGCTGCACCGAATTGTCGCCGTTGGTGGCCGTGAACATTCCCCCCAGCCGCGCCAGCGCGACGACCGCGATGACCGCCAAGGAAGGCACCGTCGGACGGCCGATTCCCGGCGTCGCCGCGAAAATCACCGAACTCGACGGCATTTCCGACGATGGCATCGGCGCCGAACTGGGACGCAATCATCCCGGCATGCTCTGGATCAAGGGTCCCAACGTG
>DATLQY010000253.1:0-2770 GCA_035534975.1 Pirellulales bacterium | reverse complement strand
TGGCGGCGGCCCATCGTCGTCCTTCCGAGCAGGCTCTGCCGGCGCGGTCAGGAACAGGCGCTGTGCTGGTCGTTGGCGCACGAATGGTCGCACGTGGCCAGGCGCGACGCATGGAGTTGGACGCTGGCGGGTATCGCGAGGGTGGTCTTCTTTTATCAACCGTTGGTTTGGTGGCTGCGGGCCCGTTTGCGGCTCGAGCAGGACTACCTGGCCGACGCCGCGTCGGCCGGCCACGCACCCGCCGTCGAAGATTATGCGGAGTTTCTCACGTGCCTGGCCGCCGGCCGCCGAGTGCGGCCGGTCGCCGGGCTGGGGATTGGTGGCAAGCGGTCTGAACTTTACCGGAGGGTCGTCATGCTCGTCGCACGTCAAAAGCCGTTGGATTCACGCTGTCCACGCGTTTGGAGTCTGGCCGCCGCGCTCGCGGCGATCGTGTTGGTCGTCACGGCCTCGACTTACGGCGATCCGCCCGGCGGGAAACGTGCCGGCGAAGCGACAAACGCCGGCCGTGCAACGGCAAGCAGTGCGCCGGGGTTTCCGCCTGAATCGGACCGGGCCGAGGCCGCCGATCGCGAGGGCGCCGGCGGACCCACCAGCGATGCGGAAGATACGAGCGACGTTCGCCGGCTGGTTGACCTCGCGCTCAAACGGAGCAAGGCGATCACCGGCGGTGAATTCCTGTTCCAGTTCATGGACTCCGGCAATTCGAATCCGCCAAACGCGGCTAGTTGGCGATTTCGCCGAAGCGATCCCAGTTGGTCGCTTGGAGTCATCGGCGGCAATGCGTTGACGATCAGCCATGCCGGGCGGACGGTCGATCTCGGTAAATCGCCGTTCGTCCCACCGGGAAGCGCTACGAACATGATGATCTCGCACGCGAAACCGTGGTGGTCGCGATCGCTACCGTTGCCATCGTGGGTGTCGCAAGCGCAACCGTTACCGCCTCTAAAGGCCGGCACGATCTGGTACGACGGTACCCGTCAATTCATCGCCGAGCACCGCCGCGATGCGCGCCTGGGCGACGGCGAAGAAATCAACGGCGTCGCCGTCCAACGCCTCGAATGGACCGTGGCGGCCGACGAGCTTTCGGCGTTTCAGGAGTGGAACCAGATGCTCGAACAAGGCGGTTTGCTGCGGCTCTACGTGGCCGATGAGCTGGCAGGCGCGCTGCCACGAATGGAATACGTCGACCGGTTCGGGACAGTGCAAGCCACGTTTGACGCCGCGGATTTCAAGAAGCAGAAGCACCAGCCCGATATCTTCCTGCCGAAGGAGTTCAGCATCCGCTTCGGCAGTGAGAGGAACTACTTTATGCTCGAGGTCAAGCGGCTCAACGAACCGATCCCCGCCGAAGAGTTCAGCGACTTCGAAGTGCCGGCCGGCACCAAGGTCTCCGATGCGAGACCGAAGCGGACCGACACCTTTACGTCCGACGGCCAAGGACCGTTTACGACGGAAAAATATCCCTTCCGCCAATTCACCACCGGCGCCGCTTACCTTCACGGACTGCCCGTGGAACTGCTCAAGGAAATGGACCGCGACGTTGTCCCGCCCGAGGAAGCCGAGGCGGCGAAAGCGGCAAGTCCGCCCGATGATCCGAAACAAGCCGCCACCATCGGCAACGCGCCACAGTCGGCGCCTGCGCGCCTGGCGGGCGACCGCACATTGCTCCGCTACGGCGGCATGTCGTTCGACGAATGGGAGGAGCAATTGGTGACCGACCTTGAGCCGGAGAGCCGCATGGAGGCGATCAAAGCCATCGGGGTGCTTGGCGCTAATGGTTATGCGGAAGAGGCCGTCCGGGCGATCTCCAAGACATTCGCCGCCGGGGATGCCGCCGTCAATTCGACTGCCTGCTCGGCGTTGGCGAAGATCGGCGCGCCGGCGGTCGAGGTCCTGGTCGGCGCCTTCGGTTCGAATACCGACGAACTCTCCATGAATGCAATGTCGGCGATCGCCGAAATTGGGCCGCCGGCCCAGGCGGCGCTACCGGCGCTGTTGACGATTTGCGCGGACCACAAATCCACGTGGCGCACCCTCGCCGCTTTGGCCTTGGCCAAAGTAGGCGCAGCCAACGTGGAACTGACGTCGACTTTTCGACGGTTGATCCGTGACAACGACTCGGTTGTTCGGGCCAGTCTGGTGCAAGGTCTGGCTGAGCGGCTCGGCGAAAACCCGCGCTTGCTGCCGCTGCTCGTTGCCGCGACCAAAGATATTGAGCCGCGGGTCCGATCGAGTGCGGGCCAGGCGCTGGTTGCCCACGGATACAAAACCGAAACGGTGATTGACGCCTTGCGGCGGCTCATTCGGGATGAAGACCCGGACGTTTCGGATGATGTCCTCGTCGCGCTGCTCAATGAAAGAAAGAACGTCGAGACGACGACGCCGGTGCTGGTGGATGCCATCGTGGCAATGAATACACAAGACGACGGTCGTTCGTGCGATGCTGTCCAGGCTCTCGGACGTGCTGGACCCAAAGCCGCCGCGGCGGTCCCCACGCTGATCGAAATCGTTAAGGGCCAGGGACAGATCGGGATCATCAAAGAAGCGATGAACGCGCTGGGCCAAATCGGCCCGGGTGCGAAGCAGGCGATTCCCGCACTCCAGTTGTGGGTTGATCGCAACGACGTGCCTCAAGATATAGACCTGCGACGACACGCGGCCAGGGCGCTTGAACGAATCCAAGCGGAGCCATCACCTAAGTCTGACGAGGGGGGCGAATGATCGCGCGGTTTCGCATGGTCAATGTCTCATTTTCGGCCGCGTGAAG
>DATLQY010000252.1:0-7629 GCA_035534975.1 Pirellulales bacterium | reverse complement strand
CATCCTGGTTGGTGAGGATGGGTGAGACGGAGATCGTGCCCGACGACTGGTTGGCGGCGATGGTCAACGTGCCCGACAGGGCGTGGTACGAGTCGTTCGGCACCGCGCTACCGCTCACGGTATACGAAACCGTGATGGCCTGCGTGGGAGCGGGAAAGGCCATCAGGTTAAACCCGCCTTGCTGCTGCATTTGCGCATTGGCGTTGCTCATTTCCTGGATTGTGATCGACGTGAGCAGTTGTTTCGGCTCGAGCGGCTGGAAGGCCAGCGCGCGGCCGGTGCCCAGCCGCGTTCGGCGGAACTTCGACCGGGGCCGCCGCCGCGGCTCTGGAAAGAGGATCTCCTTGAGCGACGCCGGGAAGTGGAGCCAAAATCGACGGGAGAGTTTCATGCGATCGTCGTTTGTTGGGGGTTTGGTGGCTGGGGCAGAGCGTGGGCCGCTAAAAACTTGGGCTTTTGAGGCAAAAGTCGTGTCTTGGGATTCGAGTGAATCTGTTCCTGTGTCGTAGAACGGAATTCATTCCGTTTCCCGCCTTCAAACGGAATAAATTCCGTTCTACGTGCGGAACAAAACCGGTATTGCTCGTTCCCACGCTCTGCCGACCCGCTGCGCAGGTGCCCCGAACGTCTCTTCGGCCGCTCTGCGGCCCCGTTATTGCTTTCAGTTGCGTTTCCGCTCAGCGCTTCGAGATCCCCAACGTGAGGCGGATTTCGCCCGAGGCTTTGCGTCCTCGTCTTCTGGCAGGTCACGATACCGTTCGCTAGCACGAATTCAACAAAATACTCTTACGATTTAGTAGAAGTTCGATAGAAGTTCCGCCGCAACCAAAAGGGGAGTCGCGCCAGGCTAACGACGAAAGTGCGGGAAGTGGCCCACGGATAGCGTGGCAATACCACGGATGAAGAACGAAATCGTAACCGTCGCGAGCCATCCGTGGTATTGCCACGCCATCCGTTACTTCGTTCGACGCGATGGACGACAGCGCCTCAAATTCCAGCGAACGCCGTCGCCGTCTTGGTGCAGCTCGATTCTCGAGTTCCGCTGATTGATGCCCTTGATCGCGTCGCGAAGCGCGTGCTCCGCGAACTCATCTCCGGTGCCGGCGAACACGGCAGCCGTGAACTCGCGCCAACCCGCGCGCTCCAACTCGGTCAACAGATGGATTTGCGCGCGGGCCTGCGCGGCAACTTTGAACTGCCGTTTCCGTAGCACGTAGAGCTCGTGGGAATGTAGGTCAAAACACACCGGGCGATCGCCCGGCGCCAAGTTGTCGCCAGGTTCGAATGGGAGCGGCGCGCCCGGCAGACAAAACTCGCTCGGAAAAGCGACTGTCACGGGCAGACAACTCAGTTGAATCGCTCCTGGGCGATCGTCCAGCGAAATGGGGTGCGCGAATGTGCCTAACTCTTGATGTGGGCTCATGTTCGATTTCTCCAGCCAGTGTTCGACCGGGCCGCCGGCGCGACGAGATCATTGCCGGCAAGCGTGTCCCTCCCATATACAAATTGAGATTTGAGCCAAAATCCGGACATTGGGGTCATGAAATGGTAGGAATTGGTAATACTTGGTTCCCCTCAACTCGAAGGGGAGCCATTTTCGCCATCGAGCGCTGAGGACGGCGTTCCGCCGCCGAGACGGCGGAGATTCATTCATCACGTGGCCGAAAGCGTCTCGCTTCCACGAATCGCCATGGCCGTACTTGCAGCGCGGCAATCGCAAGGCCAACAGCGGCAGGCGTCTGAAGGTTACGCCCGCGGCAAAAACACCAAGAGTTTTTGCCGCGGACGTTCGCGCGGTTTCGCGAGCGCCCCCGGAGAGGACTTTCCAAAGGGGCGGCAAAGTCGGCGGCGGTACGGGCCGTCCCGCACCTTCCCGCCCGCGACGAGTTGGGCGGCGCCGGACGCGAAAGAGGATTGAATAATTGAATAACAGGCGAGGGCAGAGGGGAACAGAAGGCAACGAAGTACGTAGAAACGGCGGTCTCGCGGCATGGTGCGATTCCGTCTTTCCCCTTCATCTCCTTGGTTACCTTCTGTTCAAATGGCTGTATGGAAACCATCGTCGGCGTCTTCGGACCGTCACGCGTAAGCGGAACGGCCGATTTCATCGTCGGTGCGACGCCTTCCATCGTCGGAGCCGAAGTTTCCCCAGTTACGCACGCTCGCGGTCCAAACCGAAAAAAGCCCGCCGTGGCGGGGCGGCGACAGCGCCGCGACGCCGGCGATCCAAACAAAAAGGCACCCTAATTCGCCAATGTTCCAACCCAGTCGGTACCGTCACACGCAACCCAGGGCGTAGGGGGGAGAATTGGGACACGTGTTCGCCACCGCCGCTGAGACGGCGGCCGGCGGGCGATGGCGGGATGCCTTTTTGCTACGATCGCCGGAGAGCCATCATTCCGCGAAGCTCTGGCCGAATGATAAGGAAATTCTTTACAAAACTGCTGCTCAGGGTTATCCTTGCGGATCTTGTTCGTCGTTCGTCACCAAGGAGAATCCCTATGGCAAAGAAGAAGAAAGCGGCCGTCGCGCGTCGCACGCGGAAAGTTTCCTTTGACGCCGACCGGTTGGTCAAGATCGCCGGCCGGCTGCGGGCCCAGTCCGGCGCGATCTTGGCCCACGCGCGCGCGATGAAAAACGCGGGACTCACCGACATCAACATCGACGGCAACAAGATGCTTACGCGGGCCTTGAAGCAGGTCGATCGCTTCATACGCAACTCGCAGCGCGACTTGGATGAAATCATCGACGAGGATTGACAATGCGTCGGTCCCGTCGAGGAAAAGGCGGCTACCACACGATCGCAGTCTCGGGCAAGAACGATTGCAGCCAGCTCACGCCGGCGCCGGTGACCCGCGTCCGATCGAGTAATAGGTACCGTAGTTGCGCCAGGCCCTTGAGATGTTCCAGGCCCGCGTCCGTCACCTGGGTGCCGGTGAGGTCCAGGACTTCGACATCGGGAAGTTCCTCCAGGTTCACCAGTTCAGCGTCGCCGATCCCACTCGAACTCAAATTGATGTAGGAAGACATGGCAATTCAACTCCGTGACAAAGGATGCGCGTTCAACACCAGTCATTGCCTCAACTCGAGCGACACCGGGGGGCTTACGCCCCCCGCTCGCCCATTAACTCGCCCATTAACTCACCTCTCCCTCGCCCATTAACAGGGGGCTTACGCCCCCCGCTCGCCTTCTCGATTACCTATGCGATTGCCTCAACTCCGGCGGCAGGGGAAACTCGACGTGTTCGTTGCGTAAGGAACGCTCTTCGACGGTCGCCTGAAAGTGCCGCTGAAGCCAGGCGACGCACTCGCTCACCAATTCCTCGGGCGCGCTGGCGCCGGCCGTGACCAGCACGTTGTCGTCGTCCGTGAACCAATCGAGCTCCAACTCCTGCTCGTCGTCGACGAGATGGGCGGGCCGGTGCTGTTCGCGCGCGACTTCGACCAGGCGGTTGCTGTTGGAGCTATTGTGGCTCCCGACCACAAGCACCACGTCGTTCTCGGCCAGCAAAGTCTTGACGGCCTCTTGACGGTTCTGGGTCGCGTAGCAGATGTCTTCCTTGGCGCTGCCAACGGCCCGCGGGAAGCGGTGCCGTATCCGCTCGACAATCTGATTTGCGTCGTCGACGGAGAGCGTGGTCTGGGTCAAGTAGGCCACTTTGTCGGGATCGGGAACGTCGAGCGCCTCGACGTCGTCGGGCGTTTCCACCAACCGCATCTGATCGGGAGCCTCGCCCAGCGTGCCCACCACTTCGTCGTGGCCGCGATGGCCGATCAACACGATCGTGAATCCCGCCGCGGCAAAGCGTTGTGCTTCCCAATGCACCTTGCGGACCAGCGGGCACGTGGCGTCGATGACCCTCAGGCCGCGTTGGCGCGCCGCTTCACGGACGGCCGGCGACACGCCGTGAGCGCTGTACATCAGGCAGCCGCCGGTCGGCACCTCGGCGATCGATTCGACGAACACCGCGCCGCGCCGGCGGAAACCGTCGACCACGTGCCGGTTGTGGACGATCTCATGGTAGACGTAGACGGGCGCGCCGAACGCCGCCAAGGCGCGCTCGAGCGACTCGATCGCCATGTTGACACCCGCGCAGAACCCGCGTGGACCAGCCAGCACAATTTTCATGCGACTATTCTCCTTCACGGTGGGCGGGGCGCCGCACCGCGGACCATCGAGTGGACCTCAGTTCCGCGCGGCGTGCGCCGCGGGTAACGCTGCCAAATTGAACACAGGGGCGACTTGCGGCGGCGCCGGGACCGCCGCCGTCGGCAGGCGGATCGTGAACACGGCACCGGTGCCGGCGCTGCTTTGGCAGCCGATTTCGCCGCCGTGGGCCTCGACGATGCCTTTGACAATGTCCAGCCCCAGACCGTTGCCCTCTTCGCCCTTGGTGGAGAAGAAGGGTTCCCAGATGCGGTCGGCGACGTCGGGGGTCATGCCGCAACCGTTGTCCTTGACGGTCAGCAGGGCCGAATCGTCGTCGACGTCCAGCGTCAATTCGATGCGACCGTCAGCACGGTCCCGAATCGCGTGGGCGGAGTTCTTGAGCAGGTTCACCAGCACCTGCTGGATTTTGATACGGTTGGCGCGGACTGTCGGTTCGGCCTTGACGTCGACGAAGAGTCGCGAGTGGGGCACGCTGTTGTCGTACCGCAGAAACTCCGCCAGCTCGTGGACCAGTTCGCCCAGCGAGACGGCCTGAAGGGGCAGGTCTTCCTGCTCGAAGCGCACGAAAGCCTTGACCTCGCCGACCAATTGCACGAGCCGCTCGTAGGTTTCGCGCGCGAACCCGGCGGTCCGAACCAGGTCGGCGTGGTCGGCGTAGCGTTCCTCGATCAGCTCCAGCAGCGGCAGCACGCAAAGCTGGTTGCCCATTTCGTGGGCGATGCGGGCGGCCGAGCGGCCCAAGGCCGCGCAGCGGTCGATCGCCACGAGCCGGTCGGTCAACGCCATGTTGGCGATCGACAGGTCGTAGGCCTCGATGGCGCGGGTCAGCACCGACTGGACCTCGTGCTGTTGCCAGGGCTTCTTGATGAAATAGTAGACCTGGCCTTGGTTGATCGCGTCGAGCATGGCCTTCGAGTCGG
The DNA here is from genome assembly GCA_035534975.1 of Pirellulales bacterium. GTDB lineage: Bacteria > Planctomycetota > Planctomycetia > Pirellulales > JAICIG01 > DATKSN01. The sequence continues at coordinate 2,538 of DATLQY010000252.1, read as the reverse complement.
CGTAGCCGGTGAGCATGACCCGTTTGGTGTGGGGGTGCCTGCGGCGCATGGCCTCGAACAATTCGGAGCCGGTCATGACCGGCATCCGCTGGTCGGCGACGACGATGGGGAAGGGCCGCTCGTCGAGCAGCTCGAGCGCCTTTCGCGCGCTGTCGACCGCGTGGATTTCGTAGACGTCGTCGAAGGTGGCCTCGAAGACCACCAGGTTGTCCCGTTCATCGTCGACGTAGAGAATGTCTCGTTTCATGTCAGCCCTGCGATTGCGTGGCCTGCTCCGGCCGGTTCGTGGTCGTCGCTCGCGCCCGGCTCGAGCGGCCGTGAAATACGCGGGAACGTCACGATGAATTCGGCGCCGAGCCCGCGCGTGCTCCGGCACTGAATGTTGCCGCCCAATTTGCCGATGATGCCGTAACTGATCGACAACCCCAGCCCGGTGCCGACCCCCGGCTCCTTGGTGGTGTAGAAAGGATCGAATATCCGCCCCAGGATCTCCTCCGGAATGCCCGGCCCCGTGTCGCGAATGCCGACGCTCACCAGCTCGTCACGCAGGCAGGTCGAGACGGTGATTTCGCCCTCTCCTTCGATCGCCTGCTGGGCGTTGTTGAGAATGTTCATGAACACCTGGTTGAGGCTTCCGTAGGGACCATGCACGGACCCGACGTCGCCATAATCGCGATGGATCACCACACGGTGTTTGACCTGGCTCAACAACAGGTTCAAACAAAGGTCGAGCGCCTCGTGCAGGTCGAAGTCCTGGAAGTCCTCGTTGCCGGGGTGCGAGAAGGTCCTGAGGTCGGCGACGATCCGTGCCGTGCGGTTGGCGCCGTTCTCGATCACGCCGGCCAATGAGAACACCTTCGTGAACAACTTGTCGACTTCGTCGCGAGTGGCCACCCCGCAGCGCACGTCGGGGCCGATCAAGAGCCCGTGCAAGCGGCGCGTCGACAGCTCCAGCGGCTTGATGCCGTTGTAGACCGCGTTGATCGAGTTGTTGATCTCGTGGGCCAGGCCGGCCACGAGTTGTCCGAGCGAGCTCATCTTTTCCGATTGCAGCAATTGCCCCTGCATCGCGGTCAATTCGTGATAAGCCGCCTCCAGTTCGCGGTTCCGCTTGTCGAGATCCTGGTGCAGTTTGCGAAGCTTCAACAACGACCGCGCGCGGGCCTTGAGCTCTTTCTCCTCGAATGGCTTGGTCAGGTAGTCGTCGGCCCCGCAATTCAGCCCGTCGATTTTCATCGCCAACTCCGCCCGCGCGGTGAGCAGCACGAAAGCGGTACGTGCGGTGGAGGGCTCGGCGCGGATGCGGCGGCAGAATTCCTGGCCATCGACCTGGGGCATCATGACGTCGGAGATGATCAGGTCGGGCAAGGCGCGCATGGCGACCTCCATTCCCTCGGCACCGTCGCGCGCGAAGAGCACGCGGTAGTCATCACGCAGGATGTCGCCCAGCAGGGCCCGCATTTCCGCGGTGTCGTCGACGACCAGCACCGTCGCTTGCCCTTGGGGGGCGTCGGCTCCGGCCGCGTGCGCCGGATCGGGCGTATCGTCTTCCACGCGGCACGAGTCGAGATCGGCGAAACGCGCGCGGCGCGATGGCGACGCGATTGCCCCCGGCGCCTCGACCACCTCGAACGTTTCCGTCAACGGGAGATCGAACCAGAAACGGGTGCCTTGGCCCAATTGGCTCTTGACGTAGATCTGTCCGCCGTGCAGCTCGACCAGTTCCCTGGCCAGCGACAGCCCCAACCCGGTGCCGCTGAACTCGCGCGACGACGAGCCGTCGACCTGCACGAAGCGTTCGAAGATACGGTCGTAGTCGGCCTCGCCGATGCCGATGCCGCTGTCGGTGACGGTGATCCACACGCGGTCGTCGGCGCGCAGCGTTTCGAGCGACACGCCGCCGCCGGCGGGCGTGAACTTGATCGCGTTCGAGAGCAGATTGCTGATGATGATGTCGATCTTGTCCTTGTCGGCGGCGAAAACCGGCAGCAGCGGGTCGGCGTCGAAGCGCAACTTGATGCCGCGCTGTTCGGTCAGCGGGGTCGCGGCGGCGATCAGCTCGCCGACCAGTCCGTTGACGTCGAGCGGGCCGAGCTTGAGCTTCATCCGGCCGGCTTCGAGCTTGGAGAAATCGAGCAGCTTGTTGATCAGCTCAAGCAGGCGGTTGCCGTTGAGTCGCACCATGTCGAGCATCGAAACCGCGCCGGCCGCCAACGAAGTCCCGTGCTTGTCGATGAGCCGTTCGACCGGCGTCAGGATCATGGTCAACGGGGTCCGCAGCTCATGGCTGATGTTCGAAAAGAACTCGGTCTTGAGCCGATCGTGCTCTTGCAACTTCGCCAGGGACCGTTTCAGCGTCCGCCGGCTCTTGGAGAGCTGGTGCGTGCGCCGTTTGACCTTCGATTCGAGGTTGACGTTCAGGTCGCGGATCGTATGGTCGTTTTGCGAGAGTAGCACGACCATGGCGTTGAATTGCCGGGCCAGGACGTCGATCTCGTCGTTTCCGGTCGGCTGCACCCGCCCGTCGAACAGCCCATC
>DATLQY010000251.1:0-7683 GCA_035534975.1 Pirellulales bacterium | reverse complement strand
CGGGCGATGGGGTGGGAAGGGTGATTTTGGGGACAGCGGTTTGTAGCTGCCAGCGTGATTTTCCACCGGGCAAGCCGGTGGCATCTTTTGAACAGCCAGGTGTTGCGGAAAAGAATCAGCTTTACAAGCTTGGGGCGATTTGGTCGCATTCACCGTTACCCTTCTCTTCCGCCTTCCGCGGCCGGCAAGCGGACGGTAAAACGGCTTCCCTTGCCCGGTTCGCTAACTACTTGCAGTTTACCCCCGTGTTTATCGAGAATCGAGCGGGTGATTGCAAGGCCCAAACCGATGCCGCGGGCTTTGGTCGAATAGAGCGGCTCCATGACCCGCTCCAAGTCTTCCCGCCGGATTCCCACCCCGGTATCGGCCACACTGATCTCCACGTAAGGCCCCTCTGCCCGACCCGAAAGCGATAACGCCCCCCCCTGCGGCATCGCATCGCGGGCATTGCGCACCAGGTTGCTGAACACGATCTTCAACTGCCGCGCGTCGCCGAGCACTGCGGGTAACGAGATTGGGAAGTCGAACGTCACGTTGATGCCGCCGGGCAAACCGGTCAATTCGACCACGTCGCGCAGGGCCGTCTCGACCGGCACGGGCGACATTTCCGGAACGGGCAGCCGGGCAAAATCCGACAGCGCCGTGATCACGCTGTCGGCCAGGCCCACCTGCCGCTCGATCCGATCGAGATGTTGTCGCGTTTTCTCAGGGTTGGGCTGCTTGGCGTTGAGCAGGTAGTAGACCGAGGTCTTCACGACGTTAAGCGGGTTGCGCAGCTCATGGGCCACGCCGCCGGCCACCTGGCCGATTGCCGCCAACCGATCGCTCCGTTGCTGCCGCAGGCTGAACTCGGTCTGGTAGGCGTCCTCGATGATCGCCAGGTCCAGGTCCAAGAGCATGTTCAGCGATACGCGGGTGGCCAGCAGGTCCTTCGGGTCGCCCTGCCAGCGCCGTTCCAGGGCCGCCAGCAGACCACGGCGCAGGCGCGACAAGGCGGCGTTGGTGTAGACCTGGCTCAAGCCGATCTCGACGTGTCGTAACCCGACGCGAAAACGGCGACCCACGTAATCGCGGTCGTAGCGGCCCGCCACCAGGTCGCGCAGCCAGGCGCGCAAGGTCTCCTTGAGCCGGGCCACCTGGGCCGCGCCGCCGGTGATCACCTTGAGGGCCTGGGGGTGTCGGTCGATTTCCTCGTAGAAGTCGTCGATCAAAGGCGCGATATCCGGGTCGACCATGGCGGCGATCGCCCGCACGCGCTCGGCGTCATCGTCGGTCCAGCCGACGTAGGACTGCAATTCCTGGTAGAGCTGAAAGATTTTTTGATAGGGCATGGGAGTATCGTAACGGGCAACGCCGGCGGCGCGAAGAACTTGGTGCCATCGCGAATCGTGGCCGGGGATGAAATAGGCCGTCCTCGATTTGCGAGGATAGCGCCTCAATCGACGAAATGCCCTTCGCCGGTCTCGTAGTACGAGTCTGAATTGGAGTCGTAAAAATCGTCGTCGATCTTGCGCAGGGCCTTATGGTTCGCCTGCAAATGTCTCGAGATCTCTTCAGTCCGCGCGATGACCACCTTCGCGTCGGCGGCGGTCTTGGCCGCGAGAGCTTCGAGGTGCTTGAGCGCCGCGGTCACCTTGTCGAGCCGCTCTTGCAGTTGCTCGACCATTTTGACGAGGGCGGCATTGGCGGGAGCCGACTTGGCCAGGCGGGCGTACGATTTCTTGGCTGCTTCGGTGTTGAAGCGAATCGCCGCGGCGTGGTCGTCAACGACCTCGGCGGGGACCATCTCCTCGAGTTCCGCGAATTTTTGCAGCAATCGCGCGTGGTCGTGGGCCTCGATGTTGTACGTCTTGCCCGCCGCCACGTGGTACGCGCCGCCTTGCCGCGCCGTCGGCTTTTCGGCGGCCGCGATGGCGAGAGTGGCCGCCGCCAGCGCCCCGGCCACGACGAGTGTTTGATGTTGCATGGCAATCGGCTCCGCGGGCTGTGAGTTTCGTCAAAAAGCGTACCCCATGCGTGGAACGAATTCAACCAACGTCAATCGACGAAATGCCCTTCGCCGGTCTCGTAGTACGAATCCGAGCTGGAGTCGTAAAAATCGTTGTCGATCGCGCGCAGCGCGCGGTGGTTGGCCTGCAAATGTTTCGAAATCTCGTTGGTCCGCGCGCTGATCATTTTCGACTCGGCGGCGCTCTCGGCCTCTTGAGCTTCGAGCAATTCAAGCTCGGCGGTCACCATGTCGAGGCGCTTGCGCAGTTGTTCGACGATCTTGGCGAGGGCGGCATTGCCGGGCTCGGACTTGGCCAGGCGGTCGTACGATTTCTTGGCCCCTTCGGTGTTGAAGCGAATCGCGGCCGCATGGTCTTGAACGACGTCGCCCGGCACCTCATCGCCGACGTCAGCGTATTTCCGCAGCATCCGCGCATGGTCATGGGCCTGCATGTTGTACGTCTTGCCCGCCGCCACGTGGTACGCCCCGCCTTGCGCCGCCTTGCGCTTCGCGGGGCCTCGCTGGGACTTACTCTTCGCCACGACACCCGGCGCCTTGCTGGCTGGCTGAGCCGTGTTCTTCGCCCCGGCTTGCTGTGCCTTGCGCTTCGCGCCGGCTTGCTGCGCCTTCGGCTTTTCGTCGCCCGCGAACGCCAACGTCAGCGAGGCCGTCACGAGCGCCGCGGCGACGAAGAGCGATTGGTACTTTATGGCGCGTTTCATCACTGAGCCACCGCTCGTGGATGGCTGTCGGGTAACGATGGTTCGCATGGTTGGTCTCCTACGAAGGGTGTGAGGTTGAAAGCAGTGGGACGGAACGAAAGCACGTTGCGTGCCATTCGACGAATCGCGAGGTTTCAAGAAGGTTACCGGCGAAACGAAGAAACTCGCGCGCGTTTCCGCACGCGCGCGTGCGGAAACGCGCGGTTGCGTGGCGCCGGGGGAACCGGATGTCCGCAGGGATTGATTTCTATTGAATGGCAAAGAAAATGCGCGTGACGCGTTTCATTGCGTCCACCGGATACGAAGCGGACTCGGAACCTGAGGAGGTACACCATGAACGATCCCGATCAATTCGAGAAACTTGTCCGAGACAAGCTGGCCGCCGTTGAAGCGCAGCGGCGCGAGCGGAAGGCGAAGTTCGTGGCTGAGATGACGGCCCGCGAGCAGCGTATCGAGCGCTTCGACGCCTTCGCGCGGCGGCTGATCACGGGGATCATCGTGCCGCGGATGGAACGTCTCACCCGGTGTTTCGACAACGCCCGCCTCGAACCGTCCGATCCCACGCGGCCGCGCCGCGCCGCCTGCGCGTTCGACCATACGGCCATGTTCCCCGCCAGCACCAAGGTCGAGTTCAGCGTTTCGACCGACGAGGCGGTGACCAAGGGCCTGCTGGTGCATTCGTTGGAAATCTTGCCGGTCTTGTTCGAGTTCGACAAGGGCGACCAAACGTCCTTCGCGGTCGAGAAGCCCGACGAAGAGCCGCTTGCCGCCTGGGTCGATGCCAAGCTGCTGGGTTTCGTCGACATCTATTTCCGGCTCACCGAGGCCGACGTTTACCAGCAAGACAACCTGGTGGTTGACCCCGTTTGCGGCGCCAGAATCAACAAGCTGCTCGCCGGTGCGCGGGAGGAGTTGAACGGCCAAACGTATTTCTTCTGCATGGACGCGTGCCGGCAGAAGTTTCTCGGAAATACCGCGCGCTATCTGCAAGGCAAGGTGGCGTGAAGGGAACTACTAGGACACCACCGCTCTATGGAGAAAGCACCAGGCAGCCAACGCTCATCTGGCGGCACGCGGTTTGCATGAAGGTGTCAATCGTTAGGGAGAGAACTGCCCAGCCCATGGCCGCCCGACGAAAAGCGGCCGAGGCTCGATTTACTAAACTATTTACTAAATCATCGAGGAGGTGAACCATGTCGGTCGATCTGCACGAGGAGGCGGGTGGGAGGATTTTGGTGACCAAGTTGACGGGCAAGCTCACGAAGGAAGACTACGAGCATTTCATGCCGGAAGTCGAGCGCCGGATCAAGCAGCACGGTAAGCTCCGGATGCTGGTTGACATGCACAATTTCCACGGCTGGACGGCAGGCGCCCTCTGGCATGACGTCAAGTTCGATTTGAAGCACTTCCGCGACATCGAACGCCTCGCGCTGGTGGGCGAGAAGACGTGGGAGCACGGCATGGCGGTGTTCTGCAAGCCTTTTTCCACCGCGACGATCCGTTACTTCGACCGTAGCGAGGCCGAACAAGCCGATGCGTGGATCCAAGCCGAATTGCCGGCCGCTTCCGACACGGCGTCGCACAGCGCGTGAGGAAGGCAGGGCTAGTTATAGTTAGGCCCTAACGCGTTTGGAGTCGATCATGACCGAATCAACACCGGCCAGCCGTCCTTGCATGAAACGGATCAAGCGGATACTCTGTCCGGTCGATTTTTCCGAGACGTCGGCCAAATCGCTGGAATACGCCGAACGCGTGGCCAGGAGCATGGGAGCGGAGTTGGTCCTGTTGTACGTATTCGACGTGCCCGAAGACCTGGGGATGTTGGGCCAGCAGGTACCTGGCATTGCGACCTGATTGTGATGGGTACGCACGGTCGCGGCGGCCTGGCGCACCTGTTACTGGGGAGCGTCGCCGAGCACGTCTTGCGGCACGCCCGCGCGCCGGTGGTCGTGGTCCGAAACCCTCTCTTGGTCCCGGTTGATTTTTCCGCGGCCGCAAGGGCGGCATTTGATTGCGCGCTCGAGCTGGCCTCGGGCGAGGACGCGATGGTTATCCTGCACCGCTTGAGGTCATGACGGTCATCGTGGAACGAGTGCCCTTCCTCGAAATCATCAAGAAGCAAGAAGGCCGAGGAGTTCGGTGTCGATGCGATCGTGATGGGCAAATTCGGTACCACCGGCGTCGTGCGAGGGAGCACGCGTCCCGTGTTCGTCCTGCCGGCGCGTCCGTGACGGCCGGAATTGCCGTCAGTCGGTCGTCCGAAACGAACGCCCGGTCTTCAGTCCGGCCACGAAGACGACGAGGGCCACGGCGCCGAGGAAGAAGACCGTGTCACCGGGCACTCGCATCCAACGGAGAGTTTGCAACACCGGCGACTGCATGAACTCGGCACTTCGGGCATACCAGTAGCCGTGCTCGACCGAGGCCCAGGTCTGCATCAGGCCGACCGGAAGAAGGCTCAAGACGCACATCGCCATCAACCCGCCATTCATGGCCCAGAAGGAGAACCGGAGCAGGCCGTCCTTCCATTCCACGCCGGGAATCAAGGCCCGTAGACAGACCAGCATCAGGCCGATGCCCAGCATCCCGTATACGCCGAACAGGGCGGCATGGCCGTGAAGCGGCGTCGTGTTGAGCCCCTGCATGTAGTACAGGGCGATGGGAGGGTTAATCATGAACCCGAAAAGCCCCGCCCCGATCATGTTCCAAAAGGCGACTGCCACGAAGAAGTAGATCGGCCACTTGTACCGCTGGACCCACTGCGACTTTCGGGACCGCCTGAGGTCCTCCATTGCATCGAATCCGATCAGCACCAGTGGCACGACTTCCAGGGCACTGAACACCGAGCCCCAGGCCAATGCCACAGTCGGCGTGCCAGAGAAGTAGAGGTGATGGCAAGTTCCGATGATCCCGCCCGACAAGAAAATGGTGGCTGACAGCAAGGCAGCCGAAGCGGCGATTCCGGGGCGAATTAGTTTCAACCGCATGAAGAAGAAGGCGATGACCGTCGTGGCGAAAACCTCGAAAAAACCTTCGACCCACAGATGGACCACCCACCATCGCCAGTATTCGACCATGGTGAGGTGCGTGTGATGGCCCCACGTCAGCCCGGCCCCGTAAAACAGGGCGATGGCGGCCGTCGCCACGGCGAGCAACGTCACAAGCTGCTTTTGCTCGCCCGGTTTTCGCAGGGCTGGTAGCAGCACCCGGATCATCAGGAACAGCCAGAGCAGCAGCCCCACGAACAGGGCCAATTGCCACGCCCGCCCCAGATCGACGTACTCGTAGCCCTGGTGGCCCAAGTAGAACGAGACGGCATCCGACATCTTGTTGTGAATGCTCATCCATTCTCCGGTCAACGAACCGACCACCACAAGCAGCAGGGCTAAGAACAAAACGTTGACGCCCAATCGCTGGCCCAGAGGTTCGTGTTCGCTAACCAGGGGGCCGATGAACAGTCCAGCCGCGAGCCAGGCCGTGGCGATCCAGAACAGGCCCATCTGAACATGCCATGTCCGGGCCACGCTGTAGGGCAACCACTGCGACAGGGGAAATCCGTAGAATCCGTCACCTTCGACCCCATAATGGGCGGTCACGACCCCCATAAGCATCTGCACGAGGATTGGGGCGGAGACCGTCCAAAAGTATTTGACGGTCGCCTTCTGGGACGGCGTGGCCGCCCACCTTCCGAGCGGATCGCTCTGGGGTATCGGCAGGTCTTCCTCTTCGGCCCTGCGGGAGGCGTACCACCAGACCATCGCCGAGATGCCCGCCAGCAACATGATGATGCTGACACCGGTCCAGACGACGGTCTCGCCGGTGGGACGGTTGCCGACGAGCGGCTCGTAGGGCCAGTTGTGCGTGTAGCTGATTTTGTCGTCCGGCCGGTTTGTGCTCGCTGCCCACGACGTCCAGAAGAAGAAGGCTGACAGGTTTCGCAGACGCTCCGTATCGGTCACGGCCCCTTTCGGAATCGCGTATTCCGTCTTGCCGCCGGTAAAGACATCGGAATAAAGCTCGACATCGGCTTGAAAGGCTTCCGCCCGGATGGGGTCGAGCGTGACCGTTTTGGTGGCCGGGTCATACGTGTTGGTTCGCAGCAGGATTGCCAGCCGACCTTGGAGTTGAGCCTGCTTTTCTCCATCCAGCCTCGTGTAGCCAGCGCCAAAGTCGGCGACAGACCACTTGTCGAGAATGAACATTGCTTCCCGGTGCAGGCAATCGGCCGTCCAATCGGGAGCGACGTAACTTCCATGCCCCCAGACGGAGCCCACCTCCATCCCGCCGAGCGACTGCCAGACGTTCTGGCCGGCCTGGATTTGCCCCTTGTCGATCAGCACGGCCCCATCGGCCGTCACGACTCGCTCGGGGATGGGCGGCATTTCCTGATAGATCCTGCGGCCGATCCAGCCGAGGACGGTAAACGACACAATCAGCACGAGGATGAAGCCAATCCAAAGCCGATTCATGTAACTCCTTTTACCAGGCGGAGCTCGCAGTTCACGCGAGAGCAGTTCACGCGAGAGTCGGAGCGTTATGGCGAACGGAAAACCGCACGAAACATGGTTAAGGCAACTCGTGTACCGAAGCGGTCGATTGTGGTGGAGAACGGATGAAAGATCCGCTTGTCAGCCGAGAGTTTGGCCCAGTGACGAGACTGCCCGACTCAAAGGTGTCCGCCGTTATTATTCCGCAGGCTGGTATTTGGTTGTCGCCGAAGAGCGTGCGATATGGCGCGCTTTAGCGCGCCATTACGCCCAGACCCACAATAATGTTGGCCGGCTTCACGTCGCGGTGGCGGAACACCCAAAGCTGGCCTTTTCGCGATCGAGCGGTATTTTTCTAGAAACTGCGATTGACACGGTGTTTGGGCCTACTTAACATCGTGATTGTTGACGTGCTCGTGACGGGTACGTTGCTGACAGGCTCCGAAAGCCCCCTACTGTGCAAGCTGCGCATGAAAGGGGTTTT
>DATLQY010000250.1:0-5380 GCA_035534975.1 Pirellulales bacterium | reverse complement strand
CACGGGGCTTCCGCGCAGCGGTATTCGGCCCGGCGTATACGCCGGGTTCGCAAACCGCCCCACTTGATTTTCTTCCAGCCCCGTTCACGGGGCTTCCAGGACGGCTCAAGCCAAGCAAATGGTAAGCCCCGTGAACGGGGCTGAATAAACGATCATGCGCTCCCGTTTTCCCCGGCATGAATGCCGGGGCTATGACCGCTTCGCGGGAGGCCTCGTGAACGGGGCGGTGCATCACTCGCGAATTGTGTAGAACAACGAGGGCTTACGCCCAGGGCTACACTCTGCCGCCGCTGCGCGGCTAAAGACGCGTGCCGCACGTGACCGTCATCATGCCTCCGTGGCCGCCGGAAGGAACCAAAGGAAAAAAAGCAGAATCGCACAATGCCGCGGGACCTTCCTTTCCTCATACTTCGTTTCCTTCGTTGACTTCTGTTCCCCTCTGCTCTCGCCGGCTGTTCGGTCCTCAATCGCGTTCGGCGCCGCCCAACTCCTCGCGGGCGGGAAGGTGCCGGACGTCCTCATTCAGCGGCATTCAAAACAGAAGCAAACGAAGGAAACAAAGGAAAAAGGCGGAATCGCACTGTGCCGCGGGACCACCCTTTCCTCGTACTTCGTTTCCTTCGTTTCCTTCGTTGCCTTCGTTGCCTTCTGTTCCCCTCTGCCGTCGCCGGCGATTCGATCCTCAATCGCGTTCGGCGCCGCCCAACTCCTCGCGGGCGGGAAGGTGCCGGACGTTTCTTCAGCAATTTGAACAGAAGCAAACGAAGGAAACAAAGGAAAAAGGCGGAATCGCACTGTGCCGCGGGACCACTCTTTCCTCGTACTTCGTTGCCTTTTGTTCCCCTCTGCCGTCGCCGGCGATTCGATCCTCAATCGCGTTCGGCGCCGCCCAACTCCTCGCGGGCGGGAAAGTCCCGGACGTTTCTTGGCGCCGCCGCGCGCCGCCGACGTTTGCCGCACGCCGTTGGGAAGTCCTCTCCGGCGGCGGCCGCAGGGCCGTTGCCAGTGCTTCCGAATCCATCATCGCAGAACCACTCGCGAAGGTAGTCGAGAACCGGCGCACAATCAAGCGCGCCACTTCAGCGGCCCTTGCCTCGACTACTGGACACCGGTATTATTAACAATGGGGGGGCGGGTGCGCCGTCTCGAAGTGTGTTGGTGTCCGGCTATGGGTTGCCGGCGGACGCGGAACGCTTGATTCTCGCTGGTCCCAAAGATGGCCAATGGGTCCGAAAAGTTCGCGAGCGTGGGCTCGGCCGGTAATCGTGGTCCAGCGGATGTGCCTGTTTCTTGCGCAATGGCAGCCCAAACAGCAAGCACCGCTGGTTCGAAAGCCGATCGATTCGAGAACGCAAGCGGAAATGAAAAGAACCAAAAACTTCGATAGAATACACTTTTTCAGGGTATGCTATTTAGCACAAAATCGGACCGTTAACGCGGGACTTCCGATCGCCGCGAGGTGCTCAAGAATTGGGCAGGCTTCTGCGGGCGACAGGCGGGACGAGGCAGGGGAGAGGTTACAGGTTACAAGAGACAGGCAGTCGTCGACAGGAAGATTACCGACAGAAAGATTTTTCTGTCAGTAATCTTTCTGTCAAAAACCAAGATTCCTGCGGCCTGACGACCCACCGCATAGGGGGAGTGACGATGGGTGACGTTCACATCCCTAGCGCCTGGCGGGCGAAACAACCGAACTGGACGACTTGCGCGCCGTTTTTGGACGACTTATTGGACGACTTGAGCCGACCAAACGGGCGTGGTCAAGAGGGCAGTGGCTTTCGCAAGTCGCACAGTGGAAAAGATTTGCGACGCGCACGATCGACCCCCCTATTAGTAGATGGACGACTTGGACGACTTGGACCCTGTATTTCCACATTTTTCCACGCGGCCGACCATGAGAACATGGCGTGGTCGCCACTGGATACGAAGCGCACTCGCCAGGTATACTGAGCGGCAGAACGAGACCAGGGCGCACCAGCGTAGGTTAGGCTTTCCAGCCTGACAGGATCACGAGTTGCGCTGTCAGGCTGGAAAGCCAAAGCGTACGCCGAACTACCCCGCGAACAGTCTATCGGCGTTAGACTTCCAAATTCCCACCGAGGCCGCATCGTGCTTTTTACCCGCCAGTCGCACACCGCAAGAAGTGTCCCGCTGTTGGTTGCCCTCGCGGTGGCCCGGTTCGGCGCGGAAGTGGGTCTGCGCGCGGACGACGTCGCGCCGGCGGGCGCTGTCCCGCCGTCGGAACAAGTCGAGTTCTTCGAAAAGCAGGTGCGGCCGCTGTTGGTCGAGCATTGCCAAACGTGTCACGGAATGGAAAAGCAAGAGGCCGGATTGCGGCTTGACGGCCGCGAAGCCATGCTCAAGGGAAGCGATAGCGGTCCGGTGGTCGTGCCGGGAGATATCGAGGGGAGCAAGCTGATTGCGGCCGTGCGCTACGCGGGCGATATCCAAATGCCTCCTGACGGCAAGCTCGCCGACGAACACGTGGCGGCACTCGTGGCCTGGATCAAGCTGGGGGCGCCTTGGCCGGCCGGGGACGCCGGAGGCAGCGGTGGCGCCTCCGTCGCCGTCGCTCGGCCGCCCGCCGAGCGAATCGACGAAATGAGGGGGGCGCACTGGGCCTACCAGCCCGTGGTCCGGCCTGCCCCGCCGGTGGTACGCGACACTTCCTGGTGCGCGACGCCGTTGGATGCGTTCATTCTCCAGCAGCTCGAAGCCCGAGGTCTGTCGCCGTCGCCGCGGGCCGATCGCCGGTCGCTGATGCGGCGGGCCGCATTCGACCTGACGGGCTTGCCTCCGACGGCCGAGGAGGTCGAGGCGTTCGAGAGCGACGAGGCGCCCGACGCCTGGGCGCGAGTCGTCGACCGCCTGCTCGCCTCGCCCGAATACGGCGAGCGATGGGGCCGGCACTGGCTCGACATTGCCCGCTACGCCGATACCAAGGGGTACGTCTTCACCCAGGAAAGGCGTTACGCCTTTTCGTACACCTACCGCGATTACGTGATCCGCGCGTTCAACGAGGACCTTCCCTACGACCGTTTTGTCGTCGAGCAGCTCGCGGCCGACAAGCTGCAAAACGGCGACCCAAGGGCGCAGGCGGCACTGGGTTTCTTGACACTCGGCCGCCGCTTCATGTTCAACGAGAACGACATCATCGACGACCGGATCGACGTCGTGTCGCGTGGCCTGCTCGGCCTGACGGTGACCTGCGCCCGCTGCCACGACCACAAGTTCGACCCGGTACCCACGGCCGACTACTATTCGCTGTACGGCGTCTTTGCCAGCTCTGTCGAGCCGGACGAGGGACCGCTACTCGGTCGGCCGGAGGAATCGGCCGCCTACCAGGCGTTCGTGCAAGACCTTACCTCGCGGCAGCAAGCGTTCGAAGAATACCGTGTCGAGCAACACCGCGCGTTGGAGCACGAGCTACGTCTGCGTTCCGGGGACTACCTGGGACGGATCGCAATTGAAAAGTCCGGCGCGCCGGCCGACGGCCAGGCCGCCATCTCGCTGGGATCGGGCGAGCTGCGCCGGCGGATCGTCGAGCGCTGGCGCGAGTACGTCAAACAGTCGGCCACGCGGCACGATCCGGTGTTCGCACCGTGGCAGGAACTGGCCGCGCTCGAAGCGGCCACGTTCGCCGAAAAAGCCCGCGATTGCATCTCTCGTACCGCCGATCCCCAACGGCCCGTCAACGCTCTGGTTCGCGACGCGCTTTCCAAACAGCCGCCGTCCACGATGGCCGACGTGGCCAAGGTCTACGGCGCGCTTTTGGCACAGGTCGAAGAGCAATGGACCGCCGCCGGCGGGTCGTCGCCGCCGCTTGAAAAGCTGGCCGAGCCCGCGGCCGAGGAACTTCGACAGGTTCTGTACGCATCCGGCTCGCCGACGGTGGTGGACCCCAAGGCCGCCGGGCGGCTGTTCAGCCGCGACGTACAAGGAAGGCTTGGCGAGCTGCGCAAGAAGGTCGAAGAGTGGGAAGTCAACTCGCCCGGGGCGCCGCCGCGCGCCATGGCGCTGGCCGACGCCCCGACGCCGCGCGAGCCGCACGTGTTCTTGCGTGGCAACCAGGATCGGCCCGGGCCGCCAGTTCCACGGCAGTTCCTGGCGGTGCTTTCGCCCGCCGAGCGACGTCCGTTTACCGACGGCAGCGGTCGACGGGAACTGGCCGAGGCGATCGCGAGCCGCGACAATCCCCTGACGGCCCGGGTGCTGGTGAACCGCGTGTGGATGCACCATTTCGGCGCCGGGCTGGTGCGGACCGCCAGCGATTTCGGCGCGCGGAGCGATCCGCCGACGCACCCCGCGCTTTTGGATTGGCTGGCCGCCACGTTCATGGACGAGGGCTGGTCGATCAAGAAACTGCACCGGATGATCTTGCTTTCCGGTGTCTACCAGCAGCGGAGCGTCGCGCGTCCCGAGTGCGAGGCGGTCGATCCGGAGAACCGGCTTTTATGGCGCATGAACCGGCGACGACTCGAATTCGAGGCGATGCGCGACGCGATGTTGGCCGTCGCCGCTCGGCTCGATCCGTTGCTGGGAGGCCGCCCGGTCGATCTTTGGAAAGCGCCCTACACCGCGCGGCGCACGGTGTATGGCTTCATCGACCGGCAGGACCTGCCGGGCGTGTTCCGCGTGTTCGACTTCGCCAACCCCGATGTCTCGAACGACCAACGTCCGCGGACCACCGTGCCCCAGCAGGCACTCTTCGCGATGAACGCGCCCTTCGTGCTCGAACAGGCTAAGGCGCTTACCGCTCGGCCCGAGGTGGCCAACGAGCCCGATGCGACACGGCGCGTGCGGGTGCTTTATCGGCTCGCCCTGGGCCGAACGCCGACCCCCGACGAGGTCGAGTTGGCAGCGCGGTTCGTCGCCGCGCCGCCGGCTTCCGGGGAGACGAAGCTTTCGGCGTGGGAGCTGTTGGCGCAAGTTCTGTTGTGTACCAATGAATTCGTGTTTGTCGAGTGAGGCAAGTGCGGAGCGCGGAGCGCAATGCAGAACAGGAAGATAAGGAATATCATGAATAGACAACCGGCCGCATCAAGTTCCGCGCTCCGCGCTCCGCACTCCGCGCTCCCTGCCCCGCTGTCGCGCCGCGCATTCGTCGTCCGATCGGGCATGGGCCTCGGCCTGGCCGGTTTGGCGAGCGTGCTGGCTTCCGACAGCCGCGCGAAGGCCGGAGGGGCCGAGCAGGCCGCCGGCTATGCCAACCCGATGCTCCCCAAGCCGCCCCACTTCGTCGGCCGGGCGAAGCACGTCATCCACATTTTCGCCAACGGCGGCCCAAGCCATCTCGACACGTTCGATCCAAAGCCCGCCTTGCAGAAATACGCCGGTCAGAACTTGCCGACCGAGAACCTCCGCACCGAGCGCAAGACGG
>DATLQY010000249.1:0-10919 GCA_035534975.1 Pirellulales bacterium | reverse complement strand
CAACCGCGACGACCTGTTCGCCGAGCATTCGACGGGCGCCGAAATCGATTAGAGTATCTCTTATCTACGGCCGCGTGAAGGATGGGCCGCGCCGTCTGAAAGCGAGCTTGACCCGCCGGAGAGTGGGGGATATAAGACCCGTCCACGGTCATTCCCAGGATCGAGCAAACCTCTCAGAATAGAGTAACTCTCAAGCGGCGCACGGATGCTCGATCAACCACACTTTTGGCGATCTGGAGGCGGCGTCGGGGTTTTGACGCGGCCCCCCTCAAAGGTACCGCCGAAGGTGGTCTGCGTCGACCTCGACGGGACGTTGATCAAGACTGACACGCTCTGGGAATCGTTGCTGTTGTTGGCCAAGTCGCGACCTTGGGAGCTGTTCCTGGTCGTTCTCTGGCTGTGCCGCGGCAAAGCCCATTTGAAGCGGCAGCTTGCGGCGCGCGTGGTGCCCGATCCGGCGCTGCTTCCCTACCGCTCTCAAGTGCTCGATTCGCTGCTTGAATTGAAGAACGACGGCAAGAGACTGGTTTTGGCCACGGCCGCCGACGAGCGCGTGGCCCGCGCCGTGTCGCGCCATCTGGGTTTGTTCGACGACGTCATCGCCAGCGACGGCGAGATGAACTGCGCCGGCACGAACAAGCTGCTGGCCATCGAGCGCAGATTCGGCCGCGCCGCGTTCGCCTATTGGGGCGATTCGCACGCCGATCTGCCGCTGTGGCAAGCGGCGGCGGAGGCGTACGTCGTCGGTCCCCGCCGCCGAGTGTCGAACGCGGCACGAGCCATTTGTTCTCCGCACTCCGTATTCGTCACTGGGCGCGCTCGTGCCGGGGCGCTGGTGGCCGCGCTACGGCCGCACCAATGGGTAAAGAACCTGCTGGTCCTATTGCCGCTTTTCCTGGCGCACGAGTGGGACCAGTTGGCCAAGCTCGCGCTGGCCCTGGTGGGTCTGGCGGCCTTCTCGGCGGCCGCTTCCGCCATTTACGTGGTCAACGATCTGTTGGACATCGAAGCCGACCGGCGCCACTCAAGCAAACGGCGCCGCCCCTTCGCGGCCGGAGACTTGTCGGTGCCGGCCGGATTGCTCCTGGCCTGCTCGGCTGGGGTGGCCGCGTTCGCTCTCGCCTTCGGTTGCGTTTCATCGCGATTCACGTGCTGGCTGGCGGTTTACCTCGCGTTGACCACCGCCTATTCGCTCTTTCTGAAAAAGCAGTTGATTCTCGACGTGATTCTGCTGGCCGGATTGTACACATTGCGGATCGTGGCGGGCGCGGCGGCGGTCGACGTGCCGCTTTCGCCGTGGCTGTTGGCCTTTGCCATGTTTTTTTTCCTGAGCCTGGCGCTGGGCAAGCGGTACATCGAACTGCGGAGCGTGGCCGACCGGCCGGAGGCCGTCCTGCCGGGCCGCGGCTACTGCGCG
Source organism: Pirellulales bacterium (assembly GCA_035534975.1). Taxonomy (GTDB): domain Bacteria; phylum Planctomycetota; class Planctomycetia; order Pirellulales; family JAICIG01; genus DATKSN01. Next base: position 9,502 of record DATLQY010000249.1, on the reverse strand, counting down.
GACGACGCCCAACTGCTGGAAAGCATCGGCCCCACGAGCGGCTACCTGGCCGTGCTCGTATTCTGCCTCTACATCGATAGCAACGCCGTCGGGGCCCTCTACCGCCATCCCTGGGTGCTATGGTCGATTTGCCCGGTGTTGCTGTACTGGATCACTCGTTTCTGGCTCTTGGCACGGCGAAAGCAGGTGAGCGACGACCCGGTGGTGTTCGCCTTGAAAGACAAGGCCAGCATCGGGATGATCGCCCTGACGGCCGCGCTGGTGTTGCTGGCGGCGGCATGAATCTCGTTTCAAGCGGCGTGCCTGGGTCGGCGGACCAAGTGGCCCGGCACGATCAATTTGCGATTGCACACCCCATGGAGAATCCTGCCGTGCACCAAGCAACGTTTGCTCCCATGCAATTCCTGCAACGCGGCTGGGGCTACCTCCGCGGTTGTCACAAGCACCGCCAGGACATCAAGAGGCTCTTGGAAAACCCCGATCTACTGCACCGCTGCGCCGAGGAGCGTGAGAAGCTCTTCCTGTATTTTGCCTCCATGTTCGACTTGTCGCAGATCGCCTTCGACACGGGCACGATGGTCTTTTCGCAAGAGCGGGAGTTGTTCGAGGAGATCGTCGAGCGGTCGAACGCCCTGCCCGGTCCGATCATCGAGATCGGCACGCTCTTTGGCGAAACCACGACGCGGATCGCGATCTGGAAGGCGACGCACAAGAAGATCATCACCGTCGACAACTACTCGTGGAACCCTTGGAGAATCAGCTCGTTCACACACGAGTCGCTCACTCGCCGGGTGCTCAAGTACCTGACGGAGACGGGCCACGTCGAACTGCACTCCTGCGAAAAGGACAAGTTCTTCGCCGAGTACCGCGGCGAACGGCCGTCGATGGTGTTCCTCGACGCCGACCACAGCTACGAAGCCACCAAGGCCGACATCGCGTGGGCCAAGCGTGTTGGGGCGACGATCATCTCGGGACACGATTATTGGGATTGTTGCCCAGGCGTCGGCCAGGCAGTCACGGAAGCCGGCGGCGCGGTGCGCCACGTCGGCGGCATGTGGGCGCTGAACGGACCCTATTGGGAGACGGTCCAGGGCAAAGCGCCCTGGAATCCCGAGCGAGCGAAAGCGGCCTGAGCTATCGCTTCCGCCCGCGCTTCCGTGGCTGCGTCGCCACATTCGGCTTGGCGGCGACCTTGGGCTGCCGCGCCAAGTAGAGCGATGCGTCGTCGATGATCCAGGGGGTCGACCAGGTCCTGCCGTCGTCGGCCGCAATGATGTCGAAAAAGAACGTCTCGAACCGCTGGCAACGGAAGCCGTAGGGATTCTGCGAGGCGATGTGGTCCTTGGCCGTAAGGTCGTCGACGCCGGGACTGGCATAATAATGTACCTGCCCGTCAGCCGTAAACGACATGCCCAGGGTCCACCAGCCGGTCTCGGTGATTTCCGGACCCTTGAAATCCTGGCCGCTCGGCCCGGCCCGCAACAGAAAATGGGCCGCGTCCTGTTTGTGCCGCCGGTCGGCCTTGCTCTGAAACTGAATGAACATGCCCGGCCAGTATTCTTCGGATTCGCCTTCCCCCTTGGGGCGCACGCCGTAAGTCCCCGCCCGCACGGCGAAGGTATTTCCCGTGCGTTTTTCCCACTCGTCGAAGGGCGGCATGTAAACCCGAACCACGCAGCTTGGCAACCACGAGACGGGGATCGTGCCGCCCATGTGCGCGCGGACATTGACGATCAGGTCGTCCTGCTGGCTGTGCCCGCTCGGCCTGCCAGGCGTACCGGCCTGCAATGTGCGTATCAATAGCGCTCCCGTGCTTCCAGGCAGCCCGCCCTCGGGAGTGGGCACGCGGCGCAGCACGTCGGGATTACCGCGCATCGGCCCTTCGAACCAACGGCGGTTGTTCGAAAAGCCGTCGGGCAAGCGCGATTGGCCGTCGAGCTCGGAGCTGTTCTTGGGGTTGTTAAACGTGTAGCCCCAGTTGGGGTCTTCGAAATCGTCGCCCACCTTCGCGATTCGCTCGCCCGTACCGGGCACAAGCGCCTGTCCGGCGGCGGTGCCGACGAATGTGAGGCACGCGATGATTGACAACAACGAAGCGAACCACCGGGGACGGAAAATGAAAACAGCCACGGCAACAACCTCCTTGTCATTGTCGGACGATTCTTTTGACTTTCCTTGTTTATCGGCGGTATAGCCGCGGCGCTGCAAGAATCTATGCTTCACGCGGCCGAGCATGAGTCATCGTCGGCCGCATGAAAGACACCCTCCTGGCGGGTCGTTGGAACAACGAAGAATGACAAAAACATGGACGGAAGGACGCAGTGTTTATCTAGTTTACCTGTCTTACACGGTTGAAAAGATTTTCGAGCACTCGTGCGCGGATTACCCCTCGCGTCCAATTGCGATTCTGCTACACTGCCAGCCACTTCCGTCCGTGTTCAGCGAAAAGGTGAGGGCGAATTTGCCTTTCCCAGCCGTCGGCGGAGGTTCCTGGACACATCATCTTGGTCGTACAAGCACAGCGCCCGCGGCGATCGACGGAGTCCAGGCATCCGGCCGTTCTCGGCACGCCGCTCTCGCCCGTTGACCTTCCTGCTCCGCGCTCGAATCCAGAACGTGGCAAACTGCGCTGGGATTACGCTGTGCCGCTATTGGTCATGCACCTCTTGGCGCTGCTGGCCACGGTGCCCTGGCTTTTCAGTTGGTCCGGGCTGATCAGCCTGGTCGTCGGCGTGAACGTGTTTGGCCAACTGGGGGTGCCGGTCTGCTACCATCGCCTGCTGACACACCGTAGTTTTCGCGTGCCCAAGTGGCTCGAGAGGTCGATGGTGACGATCGCCTTGTGTTGTGGACAAAACACTCCGGCGCGATGGGTGTGTTGGCACCGCATGCATCACCAGCATTCCGACGACCCCAGCGACCCTCACAGCCCGTTGGTCACCTTCTTCTGGTCGCACGTTGGCTGGCTACTGTTCGACAACCGCGCGACGCACAGCGCCGCGTCTTACTACAAGTACGCGCGGGACGTTCTCGACGATCCGTATTACATGTACCTGGAAAAGCACCGCGGCGCGGCGAGCTGCATCTACCTGGCCCACGCGCTGGTGTTCTTTCTGACGGGGCTGGCGACCGGTTGGGCAAGCACCGGCGAGTGGATGGCCGGCCTCCAATTCGGTCTGAGCCTGCTGGTGTGGGGTGTGATCGTGCGGACCGTCTATGTTTGGCACATCACGTGGGCCGTCAATTCGCTAAGCCACCTGTTCGGCTATCGCCACTACGAAACGGGCGAACAGAGCCGCAACAACTGGTTCGTGGCGATCATCACCGGCGGTGAAGGTTGGCACAACAACCACCATCACGACCCGACCTCCGCCACGGTGCAACACCGTTGGTGGGAGCTCGACTTGAACTACTACTTCATCAAGTTCCTCGAGTTCCTCGGCCTGGCCACGCACATCGTCCCTCGACGACCTCGGCGACGCGAATCGAACGGTCCGTAGGTCGGGTTTTCCAGACAGGAACGCCCCGACATGTCAACTTCCGACCCGGTACACCGCGCCATCGTCTTCGATCTCGACGGCACGTTGCTCGATTCGCTGGCCGACATCGGCGAAACGGCCAACAGCGTGTTGGCGCGCCTCGGATTTCCGGTCCACGCGCTCGGAGAGTACCGGCGGTTCGTCGGCGAGGGGGTCGCCGTGCTTTTCCACCGGGCACTCGCGGCCGGCCGACGAACGGACGAAATCATCGCCCATTGCATCAGCGAATTCCAGATCGCCTACGGCCGGAACTGGAACGTCCACACGAAGCCCTACATGGGTATCCCAGAACTACTCGACTCGCTGGCCGAGCGGGGGTTGAAGATGGCGGTCTTGTCCAACAAGCCGCACGAATTCGCCCGGCGCTGCGTCGAGCACTACTTCCCAGCCCGATTCGAGGTGGTGTTTGGTGAGCGGGACGGCGTCCCGCGAAAGCCCGACCCGGCCGCGGCCTTTGAAATCGCCCAGCGACTGGGCATCGCCGCGCGTGAGTTCGTCTACGTTGGAGATTCCGCCGTGGACATGGAAACGGCCCTCAACGCGGGCATGCGCCCCATTGGGGCCGCATGGGGTTTCCGCTCGGTCGATGAGCTGAACGCCGCCGGGGCCGGGGCCATCATCAGTCAACCACTGGAACTGCTGAGTTTCCTTGACGGGCCGCGGGCAGCCGCCGATAATTGACGTAATGGGGCAATCTGGGAAGGTATCATGTACGCAACGATCATCGATCGAGGCCGCGGGCCGGAAATTGCCGGAACGCGGATCACTGTATACGACATCCTGGATTATGTCCGGGCCGGCTGGCACCACGCCACGATTGCGGCTACTTTGCGGCTTTCGTCTCTGGAAGTCCAGGAAGCCATACGGTACATCGACGACCATCACGCAGAGGTGAGCGCCGAGTACCAGAAAATGCTCGACCGTGACGCGCGTGGAAATCCGCCGGAGATTCAAGCCAAGCTGGACGCCGCGCACGCCAAAGTCGAAGCATGGATGTCGGACCACCATGGTCAACCCGTCGAGGAATCGAATGGGCGGAATCTTGGCGGATGTTAACATCGAGGGCCATGTCGGTGCGGTTCTGCGGGTGCTGGAGTCCGCGCCTTGGCGCGAACTTTGGCTCGTACTCGACGTGCCGGTGCGTGACTTTCGCAGCTTTGGGCTTGCAGCGAATGTCCCCGACGCGGTTCTTTGGCACTTTTGCCAGCGGAACGAAACCGTATTGATCACTGCAAACCGAAATCGCCATGGCGCCGACTCACTTGAGTCCACGATCCGCGCACACAACACTGCGATGTCGCTGCCCGTCCTTACGCTTGCCAATCCCGATGCCGTGCTGGCCGATCGGTTCTATGCGGAACGAGTTGCATCACGACTCTTGGACACCCTTTTCGACCTCGACAATCTGCGGGGCGCCGGGCGGCTTTACCTTCCATGACGGCAGCAAACGCGCGCACGATCGGCTACGGCGTGATTGGCTTGGGCTTCTTCGGCGAAAAGCACGCCGAGGTGGCGGCCGCGCTGCCGAACGTCGAGCTGCGCGCGGTATGCACGCGCAACGACCAACGGCGCCGCGACATCAAGCGGCGGCTGGGTGTGCCGCGAGATTACCACGACTACCATGAGCTGTTGGCCGATCCGGAAATCGATGCTGTCAGCGTCGTGACGCACGTCGACGACCATCTGGCGCCGACGTTGGCCGCGCTGAAGGCCGGCAAGCACGTACTCCTGGAAAAACCGATGGCCCGTCGCACGACGGATTGCGATCGGATGATCGCCGCGGCCGAGCGTGCCAACCGCACCTTGATGGTCGGACACATTTGCCGCTTCAATCCACGCTATGCCTTGGCCCGCGAACGGGTCGCCGCCGGAGAGATCGGCCGCATCGTTTCGATGTACGCCCGACGCAACATCCCAGCCGCGCGCAGCGCGGGCGTGTTGGAGAACGTCGGGCCGCTCCTGGGCGACGGCATTCACGATACCGACCTGATGCTCTGGATGTCGGGAGCGGCGATCCAAACGGCGTACGCCCTGACCGAAAGCGTGCGGGCACTCAAGCACCCGGATATCGGCTGGGCCATGTACCGATTCGACACCGGCGCGATCGGCGTGATCGAAAACGTCTGGCTGCTGCCCGCCGGCACGCCGTTTAGAATTCACGAACAACTTGAAATCATCGGCACCGACGGCGCAATCTACGTCCACGGTGCCGACACGAACGTCGTGATTCAGGGCAAGAGCGGCATCGACTACCCCGACACGCTTTACTGGCCCGAGATGCACGGCGAAGCGACCGGCGCATTGAGGTCCGAAATGGCCTATTTCGCCGGCTGCGTTGCCCGCGGCGAGCGGCCCGCGGTCGTCACACCCGCGGAAGCCCGCGCCGCTGTGGCGGCCGTGGCGGCGGCGGAGCGTTCGGCCGCGACGGGTAAGGTCGTCAGGGTGTGACGCTATACCGCGCGCGGTCGGGAGATGAGTCATTTTGGCCGACCTAGGACGGCCTTCTCCTTGTTCCCATGCTCTGCGTGGGAACATATCTTCGGCCGCTCCGCGGCCCCGTGACGACGAGCGCACCTGGACATGGGACGCGGAGCGTCCGCGGAGCCGTTCGGGGCACCCGCGCAGCGGGTCGGCGGAGCGTGGGAACGAGACGTCCTATGGCCGGACGCAGAACGCCACGGAGGGCGTTCCCTACATAGTCGGTCCCATTTTGCATTCTCGCCACGCAACCGAGGTTGTTTTTTTCCAACCGTGGCGTATCTTTTTCGGCATGGGATGCATCGCCATCACGCCCGCGGGGCGGCTGATCTTCGAAACCGACGACGAGGAAACGACCGAGTTGCCGCCGGCGACGGCGGAGGCCCTCGAAAACGCCTTTGCCGATTCGTCGGCCGCGGGACTGTACCAGCTCGCTTCGCAATCGTTGGAAGAGCGATTGCCCGCCGCGCTCGTGTTCTGGCGCGACCTGGCCACTCGGCTTTTTCACGCGCTCTGCGGCCTGGGCGAAGCGGCGCCGGCCCGAGCGGCGAAGTCCGAAGAAGGCGACGTGCTACCGCCCCCCGGCGAGGAAGAGTTGGAGGATCGCATCGCCACCGCGCCGCCGATGCGCGGGCTGGAGTACCTCTCGGCCGAGGTGCTGCGCCGCCTATGGCACGAGCTTCGCGAGCTGGTGCTGGCCCGCGCCGCCGCGCACGCCGACGGCTGGGAATCGTTCCTGCGGAGCATCAACCCGCTTTGGCACCTGCTGGGCCGCGTCACGTTTCACCTGGCCGAGAATCGCCGCGACCCCAGTCGACCGTTCGCCTTCTTGGCGACCTACACCCACGGCATTTCGGCGGCGGCACGACTGAAACACCTGCCGCTGGGCGAGGCGCTCAAGCAGTACGCCGGCGAGAGGAACCAGGAGCGGTTGGCGGCCCTGCTGGTTCCCGTGCGGCGGGCGGCCGAAGACTGCGCGCTGGTTCGCGAGCTGCTCGACAGCCGGGACCTGTTCCAGCCGCAGGCCTGGTCGATCGCCCAGGCGCACCGTTTCCTGACCGACGTGCCTCGGATGGAACAAAGCGGCCTGGTGGTCCAGGTCCCCGACTGGTGGAACGCGCGCCGGCCGCCCCGCGCGGAGGTGCAAGTGCGGATCGGACAGAACGCGTCGAGCCAGCTCGGCGCGGACAACATGCTCGATTTCTCGGTGGACCTGGCGCTCGACGGCGAGCAGCTCACGGCCGCCGAGCGACGGCAAATCCTGGCCGCGACCGAGGGCCTGACGCTGCTGCGGGGACGCTGGGTCGAGGTCGATCGCGAAAAACTGCAAGAGGCGCTGGAACACTGGAAACGTCTCGAGCTCGAACACGCCAACGGTATCGACTTCATCCACGGCATGCGGCTGTTGTCGGGCGCGACGCTCGACGGCGACGCGAAGCCACGCGCCGCCGAGTGGATGAGGGTCGACGCCGGCGGTTGGCTGCGCCAGACGTTGGCCACGATCCGCGACCCCAGCGGCGTGACCGGCTTCGAGCCCGGCCGCGATTTGCGGACCACGTTGCGGCCTTACCAGGCCGACGGCGTGCGCTGGCTCTGGTTCATGACGCGGCTGGGCCTGGGCGCTTGCCTGGCCGACGACATGGGGCTGGGCAAGACGGTGCAAGTGATCGACTTGCTGTTGCAGCGCCGGCGCGAAGGCCGGCCGCCCGGCCGCGGGCCGAACCTGCTGGTCGTACCCGCCTCGCTGGTCGGCAACTGGAAGCAGGAGCTCGAGCGGTTCGCCCCGACGCTGCGCGCCTTCTACGCGCACCGCTCCGAGTGTGGTGCCGAAATGCTCGCCGGCGTGGCGGCCGACCCAGGGAGGGCGTTGGCCGATTTTGACGTCGTCGTCACCACCTACGGCCTGGTCTGGCGGAACGATTGGTTGCGGAAGGTGGCCTGGCAGTTGGTCGTGCTTGACGAGGCGCAAGCGATCAAGAACGCCTCGACCGCTCAAACCCGCGCCGTCAAAGAGCTCGACGCCTCCGCGCGGATCGTGCTCACGGGGACCCCGGTGGAAAACCACCTGGGTGACGTCTGGTCGCTCTTGGACTTCTGTTGCCCGGGCCTTTTGGGCTCTGCCTCGCAATTCAAGAAGTTCGTCAAGGGACTGACCACGCAGCAAGACGCCCAGGCCTTCGGCGCCCTGCGGCGGCTGGTGCGGCCCTACATCCTGCGGCGGATGAAGACCGATCCGGCGATCGTGCCCGACCTGCCCGACAAGACCGAGGTGCGAGTGTATTGCGGACTGGCCAAGAAGCAGGCCGTGCTCTACGAACGGGCCGTCAAGGAGTTCGCGCGGCGGTTGAAATCGGCCGACGAGATGGAACGCCGAGGGGTCGTGTTCTCGACGTTGATGCAGTTCAAGCAAATCTGCAATCATCCCTCGCAGTACCTGCGCGAGGCCGAGTTCTTGCCTCGCGACAGCGGCAAGTTCGAGCGGCTGGCGACGATTTGCCGGGCGATCATCGAGCGGCAGGAACGAGTGCTGGTGTTCACGCAATTCCAAACGCTGACCGGGCCGCTGGCCGAGTACCTCTCCGGCGTGTTTGGGCGGCCGGGCCTGGTGCTGCACGGCGGCGTGGCGGTCGGCAAGCGGAAGGAGCTGGTCAGGCAATTTCAGGCGGACGGCGGGCCGCCGTTTTTCGTGATTTCGGTCAAGTCGGGCGGCACGGGCTTGAACCTGACGGCGGCCTCGCACGTCGTGCATTTCGACCGCTGGTGGAACCCGGCCGTCGAGAACCAGGCCACCGACCGCGCGTTTCGCATCGGTCAGAAGAAGAACGTGCTGGTCCACAAGTTCGTCTGCCGCGGCACGATCGAAGAACGGGTCGACCTTATGTTGGCGGAGAAGCAGCAACTGGCCGACCAGCTATTGGACCCCCGTGGCGAGACGGCGCTGACCGAGCTGAGCGACGAGGAACTGCTCAAGTTCGTCGCCCTCGACCTCGAGCGCGCCACGACGGAAGAGTGAGGTTTCCAATCCGTGCGATCCGCGCAATCCGTGGTAAAGAATCCGATTCTATTTCAGCGACCTGGCTTGGAAACGCGCGCCAGCCAACGCTGGCCCCCCCCCGCGACGAGGGTTCGCTGGAAACTCTCGCCATTTTTTGGGAATAGGGGGGGCACAACTGTCCGCACTGTCCGCAGCGCACACTTCGTAGACGCAAATGTCTGTTTGCCATGTGGTTACGTCGTTTGTCGGTGCGGACAGTCGTCTCTTTTTCAACTGTCCGCAACTGTCCGCAACTGTCCGCAACTGTCCGCACCGTCCGCATTGATTGCATGTTTGGGTGACTTTGCAGGCTGTGTAGTTGGCTATAGATAGGAAAAGAGCGGGGACGCCTCGAAAGCGGTTTAGAGTGGAGTTGTTGAATTCCCCCCAAACCCCGTTACAGGAGGTCGTCCCCGTGAGTAAGAGCAAAGCGTATCGTTCGACGGATGTC
>DATLQY010000248.1:0-3183 GCA_035534975.1 Pirellulales bacterium | reverse complement strand
GAGGTCAGTTTGGTCACTGCCAAGTTACCTCGTCGGAGTAGCGGTTGGCGCTACCGGTGACGCCCCTAGGAAGGGGCAGGTTTCCCCCGCGGCACCGCGCATGAAGCCTGGGCCGTAACTCGACCCCGTCCCAGCCATCATGCCGGGTCCGTAGCCCGATCCGGCCCCAAAGCCAGCGCCTGGCCCTGGACCAAACCCGAAACCGGGACCACCTTCCGCCATACGCTGCTTCAGCCAGTCCGCCTGCTGCTGGGTCAAGCGCCCATCTTGCACTGCCTGATCGAGCGCCTCGGTCCGGGCTTGTGTCAGAGCCGCCTCGACCTTTGGCTGGTCAATCCCTAAGATCGACGCCACTTTCCCAACGACAACCTGATGGTAACTCGTTGCGCCGGTTGGCGTGGCGGGGCCGGCCGCGAAAGCGGCACTTGCGCCAAGAAGAACGACCAGCGCCGCGACGCTGATTGCCAGGAGAGCGATTCGCGATCGCTTCAACATCGTTTGTACCTCCATCGGCGAGCCCTCGTGGGTCTGTCCTTCGGGGCTCATCACTCACAGCTTTAGTATGATCGACGCGAATCAGCCTCTGATAAAGCTGGGATCAAGGTTCGCTCAAGCTCAGAACACCACGGTGCCGCGTGGGTCGGGCCCACGCCGTGCAATGTAGGTGGCTGGGCCAACGCGCTCCGACAATCTTGATTCTGGGCGAGCAAACTGGGACAATGGTTTCTGTCAACATGATTTGTTCTCGGCCTAACTGGCAGCCAAATCCGGCAATCTCGTCCAGACAATCTGCAACACGCGGAGCGGTTCGTTCGTCACATCATGTTGACGGAGGTATTTTGCCCGATGACAGACCAAGCAGCAGACCGCCCGACCACCGATGAGCTCGTTCTCGAGCCGCCCAAGCCGGTCCGTCCGGTCACCGCTGACCAGGCGGCCGGAACGATTCGTGTGGATGCGGAGACAGCACAGCGCATCTCGGCCGCGGTCGACCATTTCGTCGAATCAATCATGGGGCTCGACGCCCAATCGCCGGAGTTCGAGCAGAAGATGCGCTCGATCCGCCAGATGGGCAGCGAGGACATCCGTCGCTCGTCCGAAGCATCCAGCCGATTTTTGGATCGGCCCACCGCGGCGCTTCAGCAAGGCCCCATGGCTCAAGGATCCCAGGTATCGAGCGCGCTTCTTGCCTTACGCAAGCAGATCGAGGAGCTTGACCCCTCCCGTCACCTCAATCGACGGCGAGGCATCCTCGATCGCCTGCCGTTCAGCAATCAGGTCGGCGATTATTTTCACCGGTACCAAAGTAGCCAGGCCACGATCGAAGCAATCGTCAATGGTCTTTACCGAGGCCAGGACGAGCTTCTGCGCGACAACGCCGCGATCGAGGGAGAGAAGGCACACCTCTGGACGATGAAGACCCGGCTCGAACAGTATGCGTACATGGCGGCCCGTCTCGACGAGACCTTGACGAAGAAGGTCGCCGAGCTCGAGCGGAGCGATTCGGAAAAGGCTCGCGCCTTGAAAGAGGATGCCCTCTTCTACGTCCGCCAAAAGCGTCAGGATCTTCTGACCCAGCTGTCAGTCAACGTCCAGGGCTACTTGGCGCTGGATCTGATTCGCAAGAACAACGTCGAGCTCATCCGCGGAGTCGAACGGGCGACGACGACAACCGTCGCGGCCCTACGCACAGCGGTCATCGCGGCCCTGGCTCTCGGGAATCAGCGTCTGGTGCTCGATCAGATCACCGCGCTGAACACGACGACCGGGAATATCATCGAATCGACCTCTCAGATGCTCCGCCAGCAAGCCGGTGAGATTCAAAGCCAGGCCGCCAGCGCGACCGTCAGTCTCGAAAAGCTCCAATCGGCCTTCAATAACGTCTATGCGACGATCGACACGATCGACACGTTCAAGCTGGCGGCACTGGACACGATGCGCAAGACGATCGATAATCTATCGAGCGAGGTCTCGAAAGCTCAAGTGTACATTGCCCGAGCCCAGGCGGCCGACCAGGCCCAGGCCAACGCCGACCAGCTCGGGAACGAGCTCATGCTGCCGAAGGGCAAGGAAGGAGCTTAAGCCGTGCGACTGATCTTCTTTGGCTTGGCCATCCTGACGATGCTGGTAATCGCCGTACCAATCGTGATCGCGGTTTGGCTGGCGGTCATGTCGGCGATTATTTCGGTGCTCGGCTTCGCCGTGCCCTGGCTTTTTATCGGTCTGGTGGGTTGGATCTTCCTTTCCCTTGGACGTCGGCCGGAGCGACGACGCTGGTCGCGCGTCGACTGGCAGAGTCGCGCGGCTCCCGCCCGCGTGCCCCAGACCAGTCGCCCGTTGCCACGTCCCGAACCCGCCCGTCCGGCACCACCTCCACCCACCCCACGTCCCGCGGCACGAACGGAGCTGCCAATCGACGTTCAGGTGAAAGTCGAGCAGATTCGGCGCAAAGTCGAGGTGCTGCTCGGCTACGCCTCGCGCTTCCCGCCGTTTTCAAAAGAAATGTATCTCGTGCGCCAAACGGCGAGCGAGTACTTGCCGCGAACGATCGATGCGTACCTGGCCCTGCCGCCGGGCAACGCCGAGCGGATCACGCTCGCCGACGGCAAGACGGCGCTCCAAGAGCTCAAAGAGCAGCTCGACCTGCTTGACACGAAGCTCACCGAAATCGCCGAAAACTTGCAGCGCCGCGATCTGGACCGCCTTCTCGCAAACCGCCGCTTCCTAGAGGAACGATTCGGTCAGACCGGCCGCTAGCGGCCGGTCTGACGTTTCGTGAAGATATCGATCAGTAGCTCAGCCGCCGCCAATCCAAGGCTGAGCTTCACGCCCCGCCGGAAACCGAATCGATTCGGGCTAACGGCCAGGAAGAGCGCCGCGAAGCTATCGAGCACGAGGTGAATCCGAAAGGGGATAATCCGGATCGCCCCCAGTCGATAATCGGTGCAGATGCTGTAAAGCAGAACTATGCCGCCTTCAAGCTGAAGAACGAGTCCAGCCGTCGTGTCGGCGAATCCGAACAGGTAGGGCGCGGCGATTGCTCCGCCGGCCAGAAGGTAGTCGAAGATTCCGTGCACCGAGGACGGAATGACGCCGAGGGCGAGAGACGAGCCGGATACCTCGCGCAGTGCCTCCCGGAACTCGTTCCTCGCTATTTCGTCAAAACCAAGCACTCCGTCGACG
>DATLQY010000247.1:0-16480 GCA_035534975.1 Pirellulales bacterium | reverse complement strand
GAGGTCAGAGAGCAGAGACGCAGAGATCAGACGACTGGAACGAACGAGACTAACGGCCACACAACACCCGAAACCCGCAGGAGATGTCGCGGAGCACCGGGTGGATGCCGAGGCGGGCCGCGGAACGACAGTAGGACGCGCCGAAGTTGAACGCGCCACCGCGAAGCACGCGGCCGGACCCGGCGGACTGCGAAACTGGGCCGGTCGGATCGCTCACAGGATCGGCGCTGTAACTCCCATACCAATCCCAACACCACTCCCAGACGTTCCCGTGGGCGTCGAACAGGCCAAAGGCGTTCGGCAGCTTTTGGCCGCCAGGCCAGCTTCGCGATTTGGAGTTCACCACGAGCCATGCGTATTGCGGCAGCAGATCCTCATCGCTCCCGTAGCAGAACGCCTCGGCACTGCCCGCTCGCGCGGCGTACTCCCACTCGGCCTCGGTCGGAAGCCGATAGCCGTCGGCTGCGAAGTCGCAGCGCCAGACGTCATACTCCTGCTCGTTGTTCTGATAATCCTTGAGCTTCTCTTTCTTTCCCGTCCGCTCGTAGCACGGCTTCCTTCCCTCGCGCGTGCTCAGCCAGTTGCAGTAGAGCACGGCGTCGTACCAATTCACCTGTTGCACCGGGCAATCGGGCGTCGGGCTGTATTGCTGAGCCGCCCCCGGCCAGGCTTGTGGCTTTTCGGCGGCAGGGTAATCGGCGTCGTCAATAAACCGCTGGAATTGCTCGACCGTCACCTCCCGGTCGCCCAGGTAAAACGGCTTGGTCAGCGTCACCTCCTGGGCAGACCTTGCGTCGTTGCCTTTGGTTGCCTCGCCTGGCGTGCCCATCGTGAACTTGCCCGCGGCGAGCTCAACCATCGTCAACCCTTGCCCGCTGACGAACCAGCGACGGTCCGAAGGCGGGCGCGACGCAGGTGCGATCGCCGGCAGATCTTGTTTCCATTGGCTCAGCGCCCAATGAGCGGCCGAGTGCGTGCCGCCATCGGGCGCCTCTGTGTAAAGCGCCAAGATCACCTTGGCACCTTTGTCGCGCTCGCTCGGCTCCAGCGTTTCAGGCGCGATCGTGCCGAAGGCCAGGCACATGCCGGAACGAAACGCTGCTTCGTTGCTGGCACGTAACAGTTCGGCCGCAACGGTCAGGTCGCCGTGCCAAGGGGCGTAGGCATGAATCAGGGCCGTGCGATGGATCGGGTCGCTGCGCACGGCAAGCGCATCCATTGCCGGCTGGGGGTCGCCCAAGTGCAAGGCCACAATGGCAAAGCGTGCCTTTGCGGCAACGTCCGTCGTTTCCTGCGCCGTTCGAGCGATCTCCGGCAGGGCTGCTTCAGTCACGTGCGAGAGTGCCGTCACCATGTTCCGGCACTCGCCCGATGGGGCCATTTCCACGTTGTCAAGCAGGAAGTCGTGGGGTGCTTCGCCCAGGTCGGCCAAGGCGTAGGCCGCGTGCAGACGTTGCACGCGATCGGCTTGTTCGTTAGCACGCTGGTTGCGCAGGCGGGGCAGGGCCAGCGCGCCGAGTGGCCGAAGATTGTCCAGGGCATAAGGCACGCCGTCGGCGCGCGCCGTGAACACGTTTTCGGCCAGTGTTTCAGCGCGCCGCACTTCGGCCTGATGGTACGCGTCGAGGCCCATGAACACCGCCAGCGCCACCAGCACCAGCAGACCAGTGAAACGTAGACCGTGGTACTTGCCTGCCGCTCGCATCACGCGCCGCTCGGGCGCCGTCCACTTGCCGCGCTTCGTGAAGAGCAGGATGTTCGGCCATTCCCACCAACTGGGCAAGAACCGGGCTCGCCGGTGCCAACGGAGCTGCGCGCGGCCGTGGTGACCGTGGGCGACGTGCTGGTCGTTCCGGCCGTTCTGCGCCTCGGGCCCGAGACGGCCGCCGGCGAGAACCTGTACGAGCTGTGGCTAAACCCCTGGGCCTCGGCGTTACCCGTGCTGATGGCCCTGGCAATGGTGGAGACGATCGTCGTTCGGCTTTACGGCGACGGCGCGGCGGAGGAACGTACCCTCGCCTTCCCGAATCGGGGTCGGCCCTTCTTCGTGGAGGCCTGCACGCGGGCGGCGTCGCTTCCCCCATGGTCCATGGCCGCCTTCGACGCGGCGCGGCGCGCCGTCGAAGAGCGGCATGACAGCGTGCTTGCCCTATGGCGCGCCCTTGGAAAACAGCAGAGTGGCCAATGACGAGGAAACGCGGCACTGCGCGGGGCGAATCGCAATCGGCAACAGTGACGATCCGAATGCCGTCGGCGTTGCACCAGGCCGTGGCCGGCGAGGCGGCGCGACGGCGGACGTCGATCAACGCCCTGGCCGTCGATGCGATTCGCCGATCGCTATCGTCGACCGAGTGGATGACGGACGTCGCCGGCGACGCCGGCGTCATGCGTTACATACACGGGAGGCTTGCGAAATGAACGTGACCTACCGCCTCAGTGGGCGCCAACGCAAGGAGCTGCTCGCGCGCGGAACCAGCCTTTTCGTGGCGATCCCCGCGCCGGCCGACAGGGATTATGATCCGCTCGCCTTTGCCCGCGCGGCGCTGCCCGAGGTCCGCGAGCTGGTCGTGTCGGCCGAGGAACGCGAGATCTCGGTGCAGCCCCTCGACCGCGGCGACGCGGGCCTGGCGTCGATCCTGGGCGGCATCGTCCAGGGCGACCGCGGCCACGATTGGACCGTGCAAGTCGCGGTCGTGATCGCCACGGTGCGGACCCCCGGCGGCCGGCCACGCCATCAGCAGAAATGGCAATGGCCTGGCGGGGCGGTCGAATTCGGCGGCCGGCAATACGGCGCGCAAAAAGGAGGCGACCCGTGAGACAGTGTGGTCGGAGGAGGAATCAGGTCGGATCGTATCCCCGTGAAAATGTGGCCGCTCGCCGTGGCCGCGGCGAAGGATACCGGCGAGAACCGTGGACCCGGCCCGGAGAGATCCGGGCCGGCCCGGCCCGCGCGGTCGCTTGACCGCTCGGACCGGGGATCGTGTTCCACGCGCTGAACCACCGGCTCTGTTGCGGTGAGAAAGGGAATCAGAGAAGAGGCCACCGGTATTCTGGTCGCGGCGCCGAGTACCGGTGGCCTCTTCTCTAATCCGGTTTCACGTGCCGCCGGCGAAGTGGGCCGCCGGCGAAGTGGGCTACGACGCGGCCGCGGGGTGAGGGTATCGTGTGCGTTGTTCAGCACACTCACCCAAGAGGCTTGCTTCGCATGGAACGGCGAAATCAACTGGCGCCAGAAGAGGGCGGGGCCCGGGCCGCTGTGGCTTTCGACTATCAGCACAGCGGCGTCCCCAAGTCCGTGGCCGTCGAGCTCAAGAACTGGGCGGCGGAGATTCGCGATCTGCAATCGTCGGCCGTGGCGTCGATGCTCAAGATCGGCAAGCTGCTCGAGGCCGCCCGGCGCACGCTGAGGCCGCCGATCTACAAGGCCTGGCTCGAGGCCGAGTTGCACATCCGCTACTCGACGGCCGCCAATTACATCAGCGCGTATTCGGCCTTCCCCAAGTTGCCGGCGTCGGTGGCCGCGAAATTCGACCCCTCCGGCTTGATCGAGCTCAGCCGCGGCCGCGTGGCCCCGGCCGCGCGCGAGAAGGCCGTGGCGATGGCGAAGGCCGGCACGCCGATCACGCTCTCGAAGGCGCTGGGCCTGGCCGACGACAGCCGGCAGCCAGGCGAGGCCTCGCAAGTCGAGCTCGATGGCAGGTACCGGCTGCGCTCCGCACTGCGCCACGTGGCGCATCGCTGGCGGGGCGAAGGCTGCGAGCTGGCCCGCTACGTGCTGGAGGTGGTGAGGGAAGTGCTTGCGGAGGGTGCCGACGGCGAGCTCGACGCGGAGGCCGCCGGCGAGCTAGACAAGACGGCGTTGGCGCTGGGCGTGCCCATAGGAAGGATGAAGGCGGAAGGATGAAGGATGAAAAACGAGGAACACGAAGAAGGCCCCGGCGCGCCTGCTTCTGTTCATCCTTCATCCTTCATCCTTCATCCTTCGCGCCATTGCTGGCGGCTGCCGCGCGTGCCGCGGCCGCCGGGCCCCGCGCCGCCGCGAGCTCGGCCGGCCGCAAGCGGCTGGACGAGGCCCTGCGTGAACTGGAGGCGCTGTTCAGCTCGCGGCAGGCGCCGCCGTCGCTGCGAGCCGCGTACGACGACGCCGTCGACGGGCTGAAAGCCGCCGAGCGGCGAGAGGCCATGGTCCGGGCGGCCGACATTCGCCGGCGAATACCTGCCGCAAATGAGCTACACTTGAACCTATGAGCCCCCCGCACGCTTTCGACGTCGCCGCTCACGTCGGCCAGGTCCACGTGGCGCAGGCAGCCATGGCCCGCGAGCTGCTGCGAACCGCGCGGCACGTGCTCGTCGTTCGGCGCCAGCTCGATGACGACCAGGCCTGGGAGCAGTGGGCGGCGGAGCACTTCGAATTCGGCCCGGGCGCGGCGCAAACCCTGTCGGCGATCGCGGAGACGTTCGCCGCGGAGATTGGTGAGGCGATCGATCTGTTTCAGCCCGGCGCCCTTTACGTCCTGGCCCAGCCCGGCGCCGGCGGCGCGGCGGCCGAGGCGATGCACCTGGCCCGGCGCAAGCGGGTGCGGATCACGTGCGAGCTGGCCAGGCGGCTGGTCGACGGCACGTCAACCCTTGACAGTGGCAAGAGCAAAGCATGAAGCAAGTCACCGCCGAGGCCCTGGCCGGCGCCGTACGATCGCACGCGCGGACGGCGGCCAGGTCGCGGCAGGCGATCGCCGCGGTTGTCGCCGTCGCGCGACGCGACCTGCCCCGCGCCGAGTTCGTGGCCTGGCTTCGATCGACGTTCGCGGGTGGGCTACGACGCTCCACGATCGACGGAGACGCCGCCGTACGTGTCGGTCCGACCGTCGAACCCCCCGAGACGGCCGCGTAGGCGTTCGACGCGGCCTGTCCCCTGGCACGCGCGGACGGCGGCCAGGTCGCGGCAGGCGATCGCCGCGGTTGTCGCCGGCGGGTCAGGACACAGCCTGGTGCATCCACGGCGACTGCCCGCCGGCAACGGCGAGCAGTGAAGCCCGCCACACCGTCGTCTGCATCCGACCAGGCCGGCGTGCTGACCCACATCCGCACTGTCGTCTGCCGCGTCAAGGCTTGACGGCGGCGTCAGGGCGGCGATACTAAGGGCATGGCGATCGTCACCTTGACGCCCGAAGCCCGCGAGCAATTCGGCGCGCTGCCGGGCGCCATTCAACCGCGCGTGCAAAAGCTGTTGGCCCGTTTGACGCGTTGGCCCGCCGTCAGCGGGGCCAAGGCCCTGTCGGGCAACCTGGCCGGCCAGTACCGGTTGCGAACGGGCGATTATCGCGTGCAGTTTTCGCCGACGCCGGCTGGCGACGATTGGCACGTCGAGGTGAACAAGATCGGCCACCGAGACGGCTTTTATGACTGACCGATTCGACGACGGGAGCAAAGCATGGACATGACAAGCATTCAAACGGTAACGCTGGCGGGCGAGCGGTTCGTGATTCTGCCCGAAACCGACTTCCTGCGGTTGGCGGGCGGCCCGCGCGAGCCGGAGTTACCGCCGGCCAACGCGCAGGGAAACTACCCGGCGCTGGAGACGACGCGGGCCCTGATGGCCCGCAAGCTGATTCGCGCGCGGCAGGCACTGGCTTGGTCGCAAGTCGAGCTGGCGCGCCGCGCGGGCGTGCCCCCCGAAACCGTGAACCGCATCGAACAGGCCCGGCGATCGCCCAGCCTGGGCACGTTCGACAAGCTCTACCGCGCGCTCGACCAGGGCGAAGCCGAAGCGGCACGCGCCAAGCCGGCCGCCGGCAAACGCAAGGCCGCGAAGGCCCGTGACAAATGATGGGAGGCGACGTTGCGCCGCGGAAACACGGCGATCGTGCTGACAGGGTTCTGTGACGCAGTGGATTACAAATCCACAGCGCGGGACGCTGGGTTGCGAACCCAACCGAAAACGGCGAGTGCGTTGAAACGAAGTTGAGAAAAGGCTAGAGTGTCGCAAATCGGGTGTCAGGGGCCGTTGCAACGGCTCCTGACCAAGCGGCGCCTGCCGCGCGTGGCCACAGCATTCGCCACGCCGCCAGGCTGCCGGCCCGGTTTCTCAGGTAAGAAATGCTAGGCGATCCATGCCGAAGATCCGCGCGGACGAATGTTCCCATCCCGAATGGTTCTGTTTGTGCCTTGAGGAGTGGAACGCCTTCGTCGGCCATTCTCTGCTCGCGCGGAACGTTGAAGCGAACGGGGTTAGTACGGAATTGTCGGTACAGCTTGCCCAGTACCTAGTCGCGCTCAAGTGGGCGAGAAAAGCGTTCGCGGTTGCGCACCGGGCGCGAGGCGGCGACCTCGGCGCGGTGCTCGACATCGGCGTCGGCGCGGACTCCGCGGACTCCGGCATCAACGCGTTGCAGTCGGAGAACCTTCACGATGGGCCAGGCGCGCGCCTCCTCGTTGCCCTGGCCGAGGCGTTCCGCGAGCAACCGCTACCCTTGTTCGACGCTGGGCTGTCCGAGCCTCGCGATCGCGACGAATCGGTGTTCGAGGCCATGTGGAGGTTCGACCAGCATGGACGGCCGCCGCGCCTCGCCGAGCTTCGCCACCTCAAGAAAGCGGTGGCGATCGCGATCTGGCGGTTCGAGGCTGACTTCCTAGCGTTGCTCCGCTCCGAGCTCGAGTCTTGGCGTCAAGGCAAATGGGATCGCGTCTGCGAACAATGGCAGTTCTCCGTATGCACTTACTTCCGTCGATTCATCGACCTCGAAACGGCCGCTTTACTGGCTTATGGGGAGCCGGATGACGTGATCGATGAGCTCGACGAAGTGGGCCTGCGGCGACGCTTGGCTGGCCACTACGAAGAAGACGACCAATGGCGACGAGAATATGGGACGCTCGACGTGGCCGCCGACCGCGACCTGGTGTGCGAGCTCGAGCTACCGTGGAATCCGTGGCCCTGGTGTCGCGACGGCGATGCCGACTGGAATGATTGGAGGGAAAACCGACTCGCCCCAAGTCAGGAGGCAGAGGACTTCTACGCGCTTCGAATCGATGAGTTCATGGTCATTCCATGTTCGCTGCTCTTTGGTCCGCTCTTCGACCTGCTCATGGTGCGATTGGAAGAAGCGAGCGACCATCTTGAGAAAACCCTTTTCCTGGGTGCGCGCGCCAGAGGCGTTTTCGATGGCGCGATCCGCGAGGTTCGTTCCTTCGTGCAAACACCTTGGAGTTGCACCGATGCAAACCGAAGCGAAAAAGCTCTTGAGCAACGTGAGCGCTTCCTGAAGATGCTCGACGAGCTGCTGTCTGTCGACGATGAGCGCGAGCAACGGGCCTTCATCGTCTCCAAGCTTGTCGAATCCACGGCGCGCATTTGCGCCGCCGTCCGTGGCGAGCTCGCGATGCGACCTGACCCCGCCGTTGAGCCCACCGCGACGACGAGCACGCTGACCGACGCCAGTATCGACGCCGCGCCGGCCAGACGCGCGCCCATCGACCTGGGCGATTGCGTGGCGGCAAAAACGTGCCGAACGGCAGTCATCACCACCCACAAGCTCCTAATGTCGCTGCTCAAGCGGCACCCTGAAATCAGGAGCGTGAGGAAAGGCAAGCATCGATTCGTTCATGCGGGCGACTGGGGGCGCTACCGCCAGGACGAGCAAAACAGGCTTGCCGACGATCCAAAGGTCACGAAGGCCATGGCGGAGGAAATCGCGACCCGGTACGAGCGGGTGCGTGAAAAGAAAGCGTCGCGGGGCGAAGCCGCGGCCGAAAACTAATAGCCCGGCTATTCGCCCTCGAGAGCTAGGAAACGCCCTGAAACAAGGGCTTTCCGCGAAAATCTATTCGCCCGGCTACACACCCCGCGCGGCCGGCCGATAAATTCGGCCGCATGAGCAAAAAGCCATGCACACGCCGGCCAGGCACGATACGCGACGCGGTCTCGCGCCTCCTGGGGGCGCTCGACAGGTGCATCTCGGCGGCAGACGAAGCCCGCGCGGCACGCGACGAGTTGGCCGCGGCGCAGGCGGCCAGCGATCGAGCGGCT
This sequence comes from Pirellulales bacterium, assembly GCA_035534975.1. Classification (GTDB taxonomy): domain Bacteria; phylum Planctomycetota; class Planctomycetia; order Pirellulales; family JAICIG01; genus DATKSN01. Next base: position 8,457 of record DATLQY010000247.1, on the reverse strand, counting down.
GCGCCGCCGGAGGCTCGCCATGCAAAGTAACTCGACGGCCGACGTGGGGCCGGCCGCGGTGCCGATCGGGCCGCAGGTCGACCAGGCGGCCGAGATCTTGCACGCCGGCCGCGTGCTGGCGAGTGTGCTGGTGCACGTCGCCGCCGCGGCCGACGCCGAGCCGGCGGCGCCGGCCGCCCCCGACCCGCGCCTCGACCTGATCACCGAGCGGCTCGACCGCCTTGTCGCCCTGATGGAATCGCTGGTCGACGAGATGAAGGGTACGCGCGAGGCGGCGGCCCGGATCGCCCCGCCGCGTGAAGATCGTCGCCTCACGCTCGCCGAGGTGGCCGAGCTTCTTCGGAAGAATTACCGCACGATCACGCGGATGCGATCGGCCGGTAAGCTGCCCGACAGCGTGAAGATCGGGCGCGAGCACACCTATAGCGCCGACGAAATCGACGCGTGGCTTGCCGCCGGCACGCCCGACAACGCGCAGTGGAAAGGAAGCAATGGAGTTTGAACTCGATCGCGAAACGGAAGAAGGAACCGTCGTGAATACGGCCTTTTTCTCGGGCCACAGGCTCGACTATCCGAAGATGGGCACCAGCGGCGCTGACGTCGTCGTGCCGCCCAACCGGGTGCTGGTTCACAATTCGGTGCGGCCAGCGCGAAGCCCGCGACTCGAACCCTGCGACTGCCCTTGGGCGAATGGACGCCAGCACTTCCGAGTGAGAAGGTCGCCATGAAACGGCTCAAACCAACGACCGCGAATCCCGCGACGCTCGACGCGGTGCCATCCACGTGGCACGTGCCGCCGGAGCTGCTACGGCTGCGCGGCATCCGCCGCGATCCCCTCTTGGCCTACATCGTGCTCTGGCACGTGGCCGGCCAGCGGCCGCGGCGACTGACCGTCGATTACCTTCGCTTCGAAGCGATCATGGCCGCGAGCGAACGCGCCGTACGCGGCTGGATTGCCACGCTCGAAGCGCGGGGCTTGATCCAGGTCGAAGAGCGGCGGCCGCGGCAGGCGATCATTCGCGTATGTGATTGGCGCACGGCACCCCCTGCGCTGTCATCCTCTGAGCCGGTCGATTCACAACTTGAACTTCCCTTCGCCGGCGACGACGCGGGCGACGATGCTACCAATCCCATCCCCATTTGGCAGTATCGCCAGGCTGCTGCACGGAGGCCCAATAGTGACTCTCCACAAGCAAGCTGAGCGGACGGCGCCAGGCGACGGCCGGGCCGCGTTCGACGCCGCGCTGTTTCGGCGATCGCCGTCGAGCGAGTTTCTGGAGTTCTGGCTTTTCGCCATCCATTTTGCAGGGTACTCTGACGGCCCGTTCGACAAGGCGAGGTTCATCGAGAAGGCCAAAGAGTCGAAACAGGATGGCGGCCTCTGCCTCAAACGGCAAACGATCTACGACCGAATCCAGTTCCTGGAGAACTTCTGTCTTTGGCGAGAAGACGGAGGCGGTTGTTACGTGATGTCGCCACTGGGGGATCGGTTCCAGAAATCTGGAAACGACCCTCCGGCGGTTGCTGAAGGCGTCGGGTCAGCCGGGAATTTCGTGGGGCGGGACAATTCGAGTGCTTTCCAGAAAACTGGAAACAGTACGATACACGGTACGGTACTCCGTACTACCGTTCCACCCGTTCCCTCCGAAAGCGCACGCGCTGCCGTACCCACCGTTCCACCCGTACCCGCCCAAAGCGCAGGCGCTTTCCAGAAAATTGGAAACGAACCCCCCGCCAAGGAAGGTACGGACGCGGAACGGACCTGGGAGGAAGGGAACGCGGCATCGGCGGATGACGCGCTCCATTCGATCTTGGGCAAAGCACACGAATGGCAAAGAAAAATCAAGGACCGTTCGGTATTCCCCTGGCAGGTCATCGTGCCCGCGCTGCTGCTCTGGGAAGGCCGAATTCGCGAGAAGGACGTTAGCGACCTGATCGAGTACTGCAAGTCGGCCCGCAACCCTGGCAAAGCATTTAGCGGGGCCATCCGTTCAAAGCTTCCAATCGACGTCCAGGGTGTCGAAATCACCTACGGCATTCGTCGCTTCCGCGAGCTTGGCTGGACGTGGGAAGCGAGCTGGTCGAACCCGCGCGCTCCATAGCGCCGCCGGGTGACACGCCGGGCCCGGCGCGCCTTCGGATGATCCAAGCCCCGAATGGCGCCGCCGGCCCGGTGCTTTTCGCGTTCCATCCTAACTCCAGCATTGAAACCTTCCCATGCCCACCCACCTCAACGAAGCCTTTGATGAGTTCATCGGCAGTGTCGCCCGGCCGGCGACGATCGGTGAGCTGGCGGCCGCGTTCATGGCTCGTGTGGCCGTGCCCGACGAATACCGCGACGCGGCCTTGTTGGCCGTCGTCAAGCAGGATTTGCGGAGGGCGATCCATCGGGCCGTATCGTCGGACGGAATGCCGCTTTTGATTTCGCTTCCCGACGTCGACCGCTCGACGGGCGAACCGTGTCGGCGATACAAGCAGCTCGCGCTTTTCAATCGGGCCGATTATCTCAAGGCGTGGCACCAGTACGACCAGGCCGAGGAGACAGCGCGCGGCAAGAAACGGGCGATCGAGCGGCACCACGACGCCAGGGGCATCAGCGATCGGCCGCTACGGGAATATCTCGACGGCCCCGACGAAGGCGCTGCTGGGGCGGCTTGAAACGCGGCGCCGATCGCGTAAAGTTGACGAGTCGACAAAATCCTTCGCCGTCGCGGCGGGTGCCGCGGAGTGCAAACCGCGCTCCCGCCCGCGACGGTGTTTTGCACGGAGGAAAATCATGGCGGTCTTTCGCGTCTCCACCGTTCGCTATCTCGACGCCGACGGCAAACGTCTTCGCCGCAAGGCCGACTGGGACAAGCTCCCCGGCCAGGTCATTACCCGCTGGTACGACCCCCGCGGCAAACTCACTCGCTCCGAACCGAAGCGAGCCCGCGGGGGACCGCACAAGTTCAAGACACTTCGGCCGTCGAAGCATTGGTACGGCGAGATCATCGACGCAAAGGGTTTCAAGAAACGTCTGAAGCTATTCACCGACCAGGGCGCGAGCGAGCGCGAGCTGCAGGATCGGCAGACACACGCAGACAGAGTGCGTAAAGGGCTCGCGGTACCGCGCGAACAGGAAGAGCACGCGCGCCGGCCATTGCTCGAGCACCTGGCCGATTACTGTGAGCACCTCACGCGCGAGGGCAGGGTGCCGGAGCACGTGGCCGCCGTCAAGAGCGATGCCGGCTGGATTCTGGGGGAAGGCAAGTTCAACGTCGCCGGCGACATCACGCACGCGAAGGTACTCGCGTGCCTCGATACCTTGCGCAAGCGCGGCCGCGTGGTAGCCAAACGCAAGCCGAAACCCCTCAGCGTGAAAACGTGCCAGGGTTACTTGAGGCACTTCAGCGCCTTTTGCTACTGGCTCATGAAGGACCGCAACCCGTTGGCGCGGATTGGCTATGCGGTGAAAGACAGCGAGACACGCCATCCACGGCGGCCGCTGAACGCCGAGGAATTCGCGCGCCTGGTGGCGGCGGCGGAAGCGAGCCCGCGGCCGGTCGAATCGATCGCCGGGAAGGACAGGGCAACGCTCTATGTGTTGGCGGCTTGGACGGGTTATCGCCGCGGAGAGCTAGGGTCACTCACTCGCCGCTCGTTCAATCTCGATTCCGATGAGCCGACGGTGCATGTTAAAGCGGCCTACACAAAGGACGGTGAAGAGGCGGACATCCCGCTCCACGCTTCCATCGTCCCATGGATCCGCGAGTGGCTTGCTGAAAAAGGCGACGTCGCCGGCGACGAATTGCTTTTGCCCGTGGGGCGTTGCCGGACCGCGCCGAAGATCAAGCGACACGAACGACGCGGGGGGGGCCCGCGGCGATCGGGACGCAAGACGGCGAAGATGATGCGCAAGGACCTGGCCGCCGCGCGGGCCGCATGGATCGCCGAGGCCGCGACCGAGACGATACGTGCGGAGCGTGAGGCGTCGGACTTTTTGACGTACCGGGGCGAAGACGGTTTATTCGCGGACTTCCACAGCAACCGGATGCGGTTTGTGACGGAGCTGACCCGCAACGGGGTGTTTCCAGCGCAGACCCAACAGCTCGCGCGGCACAAGGACATGCGGACCACGTTGAAGCATTACACGCGTCTTGGGCTCGCGGACAAGCGATCGGGCATTGTTGCCCTACCAAACGCCCCGCGTCGCACCGGAGCGCGTCCAGAGGCCCAGGAAGGGCGTTTAACGGGGACGGACGGCGCGCTGACGTCCGGCGTTTTCGACGCGGTGGGGAAACGGCTCATCGCGGCCGTAAGGACTTACGTCGACCTAAGTCGGTGTGATGGATGCAGTGATGGAGGAACTCGGGTCCGAAATGCCTCCGGGGAGACTAAGGACACAAGCGGACGCTTGGCCGTCTATGAGGACGGCGGCGCGCGAGTTGCTGGAAGTCCAGCGGCGCAAGTCGCGCCTTCAAACGACCTTCTGTCGTCTATTGAAACGACAACAGCGGACAACACGTCCGCCGACGAAGGGTGGCTGATGGGACTTGAACCCACGACCCCCAGATCCACAATCTGGTGCTCTAACCAACTGAGCTACAGCCACCGTGCAAACTTCTAAATTACCTCTTGCCGTTCAGCCGGGCAAGCCCGGCCAGACCGCTCACATTTGGCTCCCGAGTTCGCGGGATTGCCCGGTCCCGTGAGTCCCAACGGTCAAGTTGTCGGGCGCCGTCCGGCAACCAGGCGGGTGCCACTAGTCGATCAGCGCGTGCAACTTCATTCTCAAATCGGCCACGACTTCGTGAGTTGCTTTGCCCGCCAGCTTTGCCCTTCGGGCGCGAAAGTCCATGCTTTTCAGTTGATCGGCAAGCACGACGCCCGTCACTTTGGATTCGGGCCCCAGCGGAATCTCGAACGGATAGCCCTTGGTTTGATTCGTGACCGAACAAAACAAAGCCAAACCGGCCCGTTCATTGTAGGACTTCTTCGAGACGGCAAGTGCCGGTCGTTTTCCAGCTTGCTCGTGGCCCGCCTGCGGGTCGAATTCAATCCAAACGATGTCGCCACGGTCGGGTACATATCCGCGAGCCACTACCAAATCTCCCTTCCGACGGGTTTTCCGCTACTGAACTCGGCGTGAATGTTCTCCGGCGTGATTTGCGCGACCAACGCGGCCAGGTCGTATTCGATCACGTCGCGATGCGGGCTGATCACGAGCCGACCCTCCTGGATCGTCACGTCCACCGCCATACCGGCCTCGACTTGCGCACCCTGGGCGAGCGCCTTCGGAATCCTGACACCAAGACTTTTGCCCCATTTTTGCACCTTTGACATCATGCCAATGACCTCCAGGTATATGTCTTGAATATACAGTCAGCAAAGGGCGCGCGTCCAGTCGGGGGTGACGTGGCACGGCCAACCGTCCAACGGGCAGTCGGCCAGGTTGCCGGCCAGGCGGCTTAAAGCATTGAAACCGCTTGCCGTTCGAACAAGTATAACTTCGGAGCGAATGGGCATTCGTTCGGTCCGACGAGCCGACGCGGCGCAACAAATCGCTTGCAACCCTCGGTAGAATGGAGCACTCCGCATGTACCGACCGTATCGTTCCGCCCTGGCGACGTTAATCGCGCTCTTTTTGTCGCAATCCGCGGCGGCGGATGAGGCCTTTTACTTTGTCCCACTCAACAACGTCCACATTGTCGACGGGTCGCTTTCCGACAAGCCCGCCGATCCCGCGACGCCCGGCCAGCGGAAAGAGGCGATGGAACCGTATGTGGCCCTTGACGGGGAGGGCGAAGCCTATGTCGACCGTACGTCGTGGCCGGGCAATTTGGCTGTCCGCCTGCCACGACCGGGCGACGTGTCCGGACGTTTGTTTCTGCCCAAAGGCGACTATGGCCGAATGGCCGCGCTGCGGTTCAAATTGACTTCGAAGCAGGCAGGCGCGACCGCTCGCAAGGGGTTCTATTGGTCCAAGGAGGCGTACTATCTGCGGCAGGCTGGACGTGGCGTGCCTGGTTCGGCCTGGTTCCGCCACCTGGCACGGCTGGCCCGCGAGGCCTTGCCGGCGTCAGAGCAAGCCAATCGGGCCGTGAGTCCCTTTGCCGTCTCCCGGCTCGACGATCAATTCACGTTGTTCAGCGGCAACCGCGCGGTGAGCGAAAACCTGCAGCTCGATCGCGCGCTTCCAGCCCAGCGCGACGGACCGATCGGCGAGGCGCTCGTCGACGTGGCGACGCTGCCGGGGATCAGCGTCGCGGCAATCGACTGGCGTCCGCTCATCGATGGCTTGCACCCGACCGCCGACCCGCTCGCAGCCCTGGTGCCCGCCGACCAGCACGCGGTTTTCTTCGGCTCGTTCGCGGCCATGACGGCGGCCGCCGATGAAATCAAAAGCAACGGCACCTTGATTGCGCGCCTGCTCGACCCGCGCGCGGAAGACGAGCAGGTACAAGCTCGCTACGAGCGGCAACTGGGGCTGTCGTTGTCCACGCTGTCGCGACTCTTGGGGCCACTTTTGGTCGAGAGCATCGCCGTCACGGGTTCGGACCCCTATTTCTTCGCTGGCACCGACGTGGCGGTGCTGTTCGAGACGCCCCAGACTCAGCCGTTGGCGGCAATCCTCATTGGCAAGATCGCGGCCGAGACGAGTGCCGTCAAGGGTGTGGAGGCCGTCCAGGGCGTGGCCGGCGGCGTACGCTACAGCGGCTTTCGTTCGCCCGACCGCCGGGTGTCGTCGTATGTCGCGGCGTTCGATCGGGCCGTGGCCGTAACCAACTCGCTCGCGCAGTTAAAACGGTTGATCGCGGTGCAGGCAGGCGACAACGCGTCTTTGTCATCGCTCGACGAGTACACGTTTTTTCGCGACCGCTATCCACGCGGCGACGCACGGGAGACGGTGTTCGCGTTCTTGAGCGACGCCACGATTCGCCGATGGTGTGGACCCCGCTGGCGGATCGCCGATGCGCGTCGCACGTTGGCATTGGCCCGGATGAGTGAATTTCGGGCGGAGCAAGTCGACGCACTGGCTCGTGGCGCCGCACCGCCGGCGGTTCGCGCGGCCGATGCGTTGCTCGGCGAGCTGCGATTCACGGCGGCGGGCATCGGCTCGTCGGTGTATGGCTCGCTGGAATTCATGACCCCGATCGTCGAGCTCCCGCTTGACAAGGTCACCCGGGCCGAGGCCGACGCGTACGGGCGCTGGCGCGACGACTTCCAGCGGAATTGGAGTCGGACTTTCGATCCGGTCGGCCTGCGGATTGACATCCAGGACAACCGGCTTTCGGCCGATCTCACGGTCATGCCGCTGATCGCGTCAAGCCGGTACGCTTCGATGCTCAACCAAGCGCGCGATGCGCGAATCGAACCTGGCGACGGCGACCCGCACGAGGTGTTGTTCCACTTTGCCTCGGCAATCGATCTGGCGACCCTCTGGTTCGACGGGCCGCCCGCGCCTGCGGTCGGTTCGCTTTTCGCCGATCACGACGATTTTTGGCAGGAGCTGGCCGGTCTCGACGACTCGAAGGATGTCCAGACGCTGATCTGTCGCCACCTCGACCGTCTCCCGTTGGGCCTGCACATCCAATTGTGCGAGGCCATCGAGGAGAACGATCCGTTCGAGAAACTCATGTCGATCATTCGGTCGTACCTGACCCAGAAGGAAGACCTGACCTATCGCGACCAGGCATACATGAAACTGAGCCTACCGGGCGCCGGACCGCACATGGTTTTCAACATCGAATTCAAGCCCCTGTATTGCGCGATCGCGGCCGATCGCCTGTTGCTCACATTTCACGAGGGGCTGCTCAAGCGGTACCTCGACCGCCAGGCGGAGCGACACGAGGCGGAACGAAGAGACGAGGTTCCGCCCGCCGCAGCGCAGCGTTGGCTCGGCGCCCACGGCGGCCTTCGGTTTGATCGGCAAGCGATTGAGGTGCTGGGCAAGCTCTGGGGCGACGATTACCGTTCCCGCTCGCAGTCAGGCAGTTGGGGCAACTTGCCGATTCTGAACGAGTGGCGTCGTCACTATCCCGACCGCGATCCCGTCGAGCTTCACGAACAGTTGTGGCACGTACGGTTGGTATGCACCGGCGGAGGCAGGTACGACTGGAACGAAGAGTGGCAAACGATGGAATCGACCGCTTTCGGCCATCCGGGGCAGCCGCGGCCCGGCCCGGCGGCGCTCGGCCTGTTGCAAACGCTCCGTGGCGGGAATCTCGGCTTCACGTTCGAGAACCAAGGGCTGCGCGCCAAAGCGGTGCTGGAGAGAGAGAAACCGTGAGCGAACGCGGGGGCATGGCGTAAGCGGATCTTCGAGACGGGCGTTCATGGCAGGACGCGGAACGCCGCGGAGGCAATCCTGTTCGGCGCAAGTTTTGCGGCGCAGCGGCCCCGGGAATTTAATCGCCGACTGAGATCAAATCGAGTGAATTCGGCACGCAATTTGCGCATCCAAAATGACACGGTCGG